>SLOS01000242.1 GCA_007132365.1 Bacteroidales bacterium
CCTGGCCCTGATTCAGCAACAGACCGGAATTCTGAAGCTCGACCAGGCATCATATTTCATTTCAACCGTACCGGTCAACCTGAGAATTTCCCATCTGCTGCTTCTGAATGCAGGTACAATGTTAATAACAGTTGCAATGCTCATTATACCATCATACATAATCGGCAGGATAGATCCGGACAAAACGATCAGGTTTGACTGACCGCAGGAAAATTACTGGTAAATGACCCCAAACTTTATAAGATATCTGGAAGAGAGGCTCAGGCAAAAACTGCCGGGCAGTATTTCGCAAAACAGGATGGCAGTTATAAGACCTGTTGAGGTTAAGCCCACTCCGGGTGCGAGCAAAGCCGGGGTGCTGATACTTATATTTCCCCGAAAGGGTGATCTGTCAACTATACTTATAAAAAGAACAGAATACAGTGGCCCCCACAGCGGCCAGATCAGTTTTCCCGGGGGTAAAACAGAAAAAAACGATATTTCGCAGATAGAGACTGCACTAAGGGAGGCCTCTGAAGAGACAGGAATAGATCCGGACCGGATATCTGTTCTGGGAACCCTCACCCCTCTGTATATTGCCGTTAGCAATATTGAGGTATTACCTGTGGTTGGCTATGCAGACAGGCAGCCTGATTTCCTTATCGACCCGGTCGAGGTTGAATACCTTATCCATATTTCTCTTAAGGACCTTACGGGCAACTCTCTCAGAACAGAAAAGAAGCTCTCCATAAATGGCATCACCATTAACGCACCTGGTTTCGAAATACAAAATGAATTCATTTGGGGCGCCACGGCGATGATACTTTCAGAGTTTACAGAAGTAGTGTCAGATGCTTACAGGACTATTCGGTAACAATGTTCCTGTAATGCTCATAACGATTAAGTATCTCACCCACATACCTGTAAGGTTCAAATCCCCGCGCATACCCATGCCTTACAACAGGATCAAGAAAATAATCTGGATTTGATTTATTGAGAACATAATAATCCACATTATCTGTCCACCGGTCCGGATCCCTGCCGTGTTTTCTTGCCAGGGCCCTCGCATCAAGTATATGTCCCAGTCCCACATTATACGACGCAAGAATGAATTTTATCCTCTCTTCCCTTTCGGGGATACGATCCATGAGTATCTCATCAAGCCAGGCTATATAACGGACCCCTGCCCTGATATTTTCCTCAGGATCTGTTATATCCCTTACCCCGAAGCGTCTGGCTGTATTGGGCATCAATTGCATTAATCCGCTGGCACCGGCCCAACTGCTGACATCGGGTAAAAACCTCGATTCCTGGAAAATCATAGAAGCCAGCAACCGCCAGTCCCAGTCAATCTCCTCACTGTATTTCCTGATCAGCTCATCATAGGGCGATATCCTTCCGCTGGCAAGCACATAAAAATCACTTTGAACTATCCTTGCCGACCGCTGATTCTGGAAATATTTTGCATACAGCAGCCGGAACTCAACCGTGGACCTGAAGTCTCTGAGCCAGCTGTTGATGGAATCACGCAGATGATGGTCCCCTTTTCTTACTGCCCATGCCAGGTTCTGAGTAAAGCTGATGGCTGTTCCTATATCAAGATTATCAAAATAGGTCTGGTTAACCATTGCAACATTCTCATCACTTACGGTATAGTCTATTTCTCCCTCGGCCACCATGGTGATAAGCTGCTCTGCAACCTGATCAACTTCTTTTATGATTATTGTATCACCAATCTCCTCCATCAGGTTCCTGAGCCGCGAAGCATATGCAGAATGGCTTTGCACATATACTGTTTTGCCTGCCAGTTCCAGAGGACTGGTGATCATGTGGGTATCCAGTTCACTGCTGGTCATATACCGCCAGTCCGCCGGTTTTCTCTGTATCAGCACCTGCCGTGTCTGGCTGTGTGGTTCAGTAAAATCCACTATCCTGCCTCTCTCGCGCGTCACGGTCAGATTGATGGCAATAAGGTCGCACTCATCACTGAGAAGGCATCCGAAGCTTTCATCCAGGCTGTTATTGACAATCACTTCCAGCCTTACACCCAGGTGGTCGGCAAGCAGGTTGAGAAGTTCATACTGGTAGCCCATGGGCTCTCCCCTGTAAATAAAATAATTGGTTGAATTATAATCGGTAATGGCTGTTATCCTGCCTTTTTCCAGAAAATGGGGAATTGAACCATCCTCCTGTCTTTCAGAGATTTCAGCACAGGAATGGATAGAGAAGGCAATCAGAAAAAGAAACATCCATGAAGAAATATAATATCTGTTTCTTATCTCCAAGGCTTTAACATGTTAATTCTATACGAATATACAATTTTTTTCATTAACAAACTGAAAATTGATATACTGCAGCTTATCAGGATCAGTTATAGAATGACCAGGAAACACCGAATTTAAACATTTGCTGATTCCGGGGATAGTGCAGCACTTTAAAATATTCCGGGTCGAGAAATCCTGAATTTAAATGCTCACCCTTCAAAAATATCCTGGTCCTCTTATGCTTGAAATTTATAAAAACATCAAGGAAAGGATAGTTGCCAAGCATTCTCTCATTCTGGAGATGAAACCGGGAAATTGCAGGCTGATAGGCATAACCCGTATATGAAGTTGTGTAATAAATATCAAATCCGATCTGCATGTTAAGAATATCGCGAATCAATGATTGTTCAAACCAGGTGGAATGGTATACACTCAGTGCAGGCAGAGGAAGAATATCATCTTTACCGGGGACCTGGTAATTGATTACATTTCTGAAATAAAACCTCCACAGATTGAAGCCCTTTTTCAGGGAAACAGAAAGTACGGGGAAAACATCAGTATACTGGCGCGGATTTGCAGTGCTGTCGAAATATATGTAATTATTAACCAGGCTGAACTCTGCAGAAACATCAAAATTTCTTTCCGGCATTTTAATTGTCCCCTTCAGTGTACTGAAACCGGTTCGCCGGAAATCATTCTGCCACTTAAAATGATTTGATGCAAAAGAATTCAGGAAAACAGATGGTGTTGACTCTCTCTGCCTGATAGAGGCTTCAATCACAGATTGGTTCTTCCCTTCAAAAAAATCAAAACTTATCCCGGCCTGAAGGTTGTAATCGCCTGCCCTGCGCCCCAGAAAAAACAGGCTTCCTTCACCCCATATACTGAAAACCTCACCTATCCCGCCCCTTGCAAATGCAATCATTGCAGTGCTTCCGTACTGATGACCGCTCCTTTCCCTTACTATGGTGTCGGCGGGTTCAGCAAATAAAAATTCCCGGGGGGGCGGACCGCTGTAAATAAATGTGGTATCATTCAGGATATTGTAGTTTCCTTTGATCATTTCGTTCTTCAATCCTCCTTTGGCCTTGAAACTTACAATACCCCTGCTGAACCCGGGAAGGTCGACCATCAGCTTGTTGGTAAGGCTGCGGTAGAAGACTGAATCAGAAGTTTGGGCACTATTTATAAGTACCTCCGGATAAAATCCTGACGTTGGGTTGTTATCCAGGTATGTTCTGTTGAACCTGTCATATTGTAAAACATGATACACCCGGAAACTTTTCAGCCATGAGGGAAATGATCCCAGTACCGTATCATTGTCCCCGTACATGAAAGGATGCCACGATTGTGAAATAAAAATACCGTTATTGCGTACCTGGTTACGGGCATTCTGAAGACGGACCGCATGATCTTCAGTCTCAAAGTCGGGGTTTCGCAGACTTGCATCATCCTGAAGGCCCCCGTTTTCAAAAACCCGTGCTGAATTAAGGTTGATGCTGGCATGCAGTTGATAGTTGTCAATTACATAGCTGGAAAACAATGATATGGCATTTGTTACTGCCTGCTGGTTCTGATACTGTCCATCAGAATTAATATTAAAATACCTGAATCCCAGGTTAAAATCAGGGTTTACATTTTGTGTGTGGAGGATATTTAGCATTTTTTCATTCTTCCCCCTTGGTCCGCCGCTGGAAAAATCCAGCAATGAAAAGGGCCTTCTTGTATTATAGTACCGGGTCTCCGTGGAGCGGTCAAGATAAAACATGAAAGGATCGATAAAAAAGAAATCAGAATAGTTGTCCCGTTCTGAAAAAAAATTGGACATTGCAGCAAGTCCCGCGTTGCCAAGGTAAGAATATGATATTCCTTTGCTGTACAGAGGGTTGTGTATATGAAAAGAGTTGATCATGGTATCTATCCCGACACTCTGCTTTTCAGTGTGCAGGTCCCGTAACTGCCA
>SLOS01000186.1 GCA_007132365.1 Bacteroidales bacterium
CCGATGATATTCAGGAGTGTTGTTTTTCCAGAGCCACTCGGACCGATAAGTCCTGCGAACTCACCCTCACCAAAGTTCAGTACAATATCTTTAAGTGCCGTGAACTCTCCCTTTCCCATAGGAAAGCGTTTGATTAGGTCATTGATTTTGATTATTTCCATTTTCCCGGGGTTAGAATATTAATTCGTTAGTATTCAGTTGTATCCGCAATGCTTTCTGTATGCTTAATCTTGTCCGTTAGTACCTGCCTTGAGCTTTGTGGTAATTTGGTTTTATAGATTATCAATGATTGAAAACTATCATAAGCTGAAACCCTTTGCCTGAGAACATCTGACCTCCATCAGATTGCTGGGGCAACCGGAAAGTTTCCGGGTTCCAGAATGCCATAAGGTAAAAGATAAAACGGTCAAAAGTGCGCTGCCAGTTTATGAAATTGTATGTATTCCTGTTGGTCCAGTCCCTGTAAACGATAGCGCTGATATTGTCAAAAATTCCCAGTGGGTAGGAGAGGGTGGCTGCCGTAAAATGGGTTTTGTTATCCAATCCAAAAGGATGCTGATCCATTGATATAAGGATTTGTTCTACCCCTATGTGGGGACCGTTCCCAATATCGAATGTATAATCTGCACCAAGTGTAAAAAGGTGCTGGTTTGTCAATTGCAACAGATCCTGTCGCTTCTGTATCCATGTTGCTTCAATCCACAGGCCTGTTTCAACATCCACTTTGGCATCAAAACCAAGCCGGTTTTCAGGGATATTGTCAGAGAAAAAATTGATGTAATCCCTTAAGTCAGATTTTAGTTCATCTTGCGTATTAACGGGGAAAAATGATGATGCAAAATCGTTTTGCAAAAAACTTATTCCCAGTTCATGCAGATCAGCCTTGCGATGATGAAAGGACAGGGCAGCTTCGCCGCGGGGCACCGGCACCTGCAGCCTTCCCCCGAACTCCGGGGTTTTGTTCCTGGTTTCGCCAATCTCCCATGTTTTAGGCCCTTTGTTCCCGTACAACCCCCATATCCAGATATTAACGTTATTCAAAAAATAGTACCTGCCAAGGACACCCCATACACCGTCGGTAAGTTGCAGCGGGTCACGCGGGTCGACCTGGTCGAACCACATAAGGGGCCTGAGCATTGAGGCTGATCCGAAGTTTATTTTCTGCAGCCCCATACGAACCTCAAACTGGTTGCCGGAGTAGCGGGCCCATACCCGGTAAGGCTTTATATTTCCTTCATGGTCATACTCATCATAGGGCTTAATACCTCCGCTTCCGTTGATATTTGCAGAAAACTCAAAATCAAGAAGCCTGTCATCACCCATCCGGGCGTTTATATTCAACTGCGGAATGTACCTAAAACCCATCCGGAGGGGCAGATCATTTTCCGGGTTGACATTAACCCATGCCGATGCCTGTCCCCGCCAACCAATATGATCCTTTACCTGTGCAGCTGCAGAAAGCGCACAGACCTGAATTAACAGCAATATGAAAGTAAATTTTAACACCCTCTATTTGTATTTCAGGTTATAGCTCAGAATATTGATCTTCGTTCAATTTTACAGGCAATCACATTACTTTTTGGATTAATTGTCTGATAATAAAATTTTAAACTCACCATACCAGCATATCGAAACACCAAAGTTTAAAATATTTGTTCAGGTCATATCCCCGGATTTTCCCCCGGCCACCTTTTCGCTCCTGGGCATAATCCCGTAGGTAAAGAACCTTGATAGTTCCATAATTGCCTCCTGGGGAGTTTCGTACAACCTGAGCAGGTTCTCATCCGTTACCATTTCACTGATTTTTTTAACCATATACAGGAAACCTTCAGGCTTAAAGTCCGCGCGGAACCATCCATTATTCTGGGCTTTTTGGAAATCCCCGATCATCTCCTGCCATGCCTCCCTGTTTTTCTTTTCCACCCATCCTGAGAGTCCCAGTTCAGGATTGTTGTAGAAATCATCCAGGAACTCCCTGCTAATGTTCATGGTACCTTCAGATTTAAGAAACAGTACCTGTTCCATCTTTTCCTCCGCCGGGGTATCGTTATTACTCATTATTTCCCTGAATTTTTCTATACCCGTGTCAACTTCGATGCTGTAAACGGTCTTTGCCAGTTCAATTTTATTCGGGAAGAATTTATAGAATGTCATTTTGCTGACACCAGCCTCACTGCATATCTCCTCCACGGTCACCCGTTTCAGTCCGTGCTTCCAGAAAAGCTTCCTGGCAGTTGCAAGAATTTTCCGGTAACGCGGATTGGTTTTTTCCTCACTCATAACTAAATACGTTTAAGCTATAAATATACGAAATAAGTAATATAAAACAAATAACGTATAATTTATTATTATTCGTTTCATGAATCCCCATGATTCTGCATATCACAAAAAGTGATGAATAATTATTTTCTGAAAGTATTCCTCAGGGTTTGGCTTTTAAACCTCTTTTTTGTAAGTTACACCTTGGAAAAATGCAGACAGGGTTTTTACTTAATAAAAGTCATAATATGGATGAATTAAGAAAGATAGCCGTTCTGACCTCCGGAGGCGATTCTCCGGGTATGAACGCTGCCATCAGGGCTGTAGTGAAGACAGGGCTGTATCACGGACTGGAGGTATATGGTGTTTACAGGGGGTTTAATGGTATGGTGAATAATGTTATTAAACCGCTGGGCAGGGAAGATGTTAAGAACATTCTTCCACTCGGGGGTACCATACTTAAGAGTGCAAGGTGTGAGGAATTCAAAACCCCTGAAGGACGAAAAAAGTCCTATGATAACCTCAAAAAGAATAATATAGATGCGTTGGTAGCTATAGGTGGTGACGGTACCTTTACAGGAGCAAAGATATTCATGAATGAATTTGATTTTCCGGTAATAGGCCTTCCGGGGACCATTGACAACGATCTTTTCGGTACCGACTACACCATTGGTTACGATACCGCGGTTAACACGGTTGTAAATGCTGTTGATAAGCTGAGGGACACTGCATATTCTCATGACATGGTATTTATCGTTGAGGTGATGGGACGTGATGCCGGTTTTATTGCACTCAGAAGTGGTATGGCCAGCGGTGCCGGGAAGGTATTGATACCTGAAACCAAAACACATATAGATGATCTTCTTGAAAGGCTTCAAAGACGAATTGCAGATGAGGAGACATCAGCAATTATAATTGTTTCGGAGGGTGACGACTTCGGAGGTGCCATGGAGGTTAAAAAAATTGTAAATGAGCGGTTCCCCGATCTGGGAACCCGTGTGACAATACTTGGCCATATACAGAGGGGAGGCTCTCCGTCTGCTTTTGACAGGATACTTGCCAGCGGGCTGGGTTATCAGGCGGTCAGGGGACTTATGGAGGGAAGGAGCGGAGTGATGGTCGGGTCTGTTAACAGGAAAATCGAATTTATTCCTTTTGACAGGTCCATAAAGCATCACAACAAGATCAATGTTGAGCTCAAGGAAATTACCGAGATTCTTGGCCTGTAAGGTTCTCTTATGCTCACCCGGTTTTTCTGAACGGCATCAGGCAGGAATTCCATTCGCACGGACGATCATTCATCCCGCCAGCTCGGAGAGCAGTCTTCGTGCCTCTTCCGCCGGGATCTGTTTCCGTAATGCGTAATCCTCAACCTGGTCGTCAATTATCCTTCCGATATTGAAATACCTGCTTTCAGGATGGGCAAGGTAATAACCGCATACCGAGGCTGCCGGTCTCATCATAAAGCTTTCGGTAAGTGAAATACCGGTCATGTCTTTTACTCTCAGCAGATCGAAAAGCCTTTCCTTTTCAGAGTGCTCCGGACAGGCAGGATAACCGGGGGCGGGCCTTATACCCCGGTAGCTCTCTTTGAGCAGTTCCGCGGGATCCAGGTTTTCATCCACGGCGTATCCCCAATACTCTTTCCTTACCTTCTCATGCAGGTATTCGGCAAATGCCTCTGCCAGCCTGTCCGCCAGTACCTTGAGCATTATGCTGCTGTAATCGTCGTTGGCGGCTTCAAACTTTCTGACCCATTTTTCAATGCCTTTGCCTGCGGTAACGGCAAAGAGTCCAAAGTAATCAGTTAACCCTGTCTCAGCGGGAGCAATGAAATCGGCCAGGCAAAGGTTGGGCACTCCTGACTCTTTCTGTTCCTGGTTGCGGATGAACAGGAACCTTGTTATCTCCTGTTCCCTGTTATCATTGTTGTAAACAATAACATC
>SLOS01000046.1 GCA_007132365.1 Bacteroidales bacterium
CAATGTTTGTGAATGCGACTCCCCAGAGAAGCGCAGGCAGAAGGCTGCCCCAGAATATGAAATGGTCTGCTGTCCTGCGCCACCATTTCTGAGGCATCTTGCTTCTGAATTCGAAGCCTGCAGCCCTCAGGATAAGTGCCAGAAGCAGCAGGAACAGGGGGATATAGAAGCCGCTGAAGAGGGTTGCGTACCAGTGGGGAAATGCAGCAAACATTGCTCCGCCGGCCGTGATCAGCCAGACCTCGTTAGCGTCCCAGAAAGGGCCTATGGTGTTTACCACCACCCTCCGGTCAGTATCATCCTTGCCGATAAACGGCATGAGTATGCCCACACCGAAGTCAAAACCCTCAAGGACAAAATAGCCGATAAAAAGTATGGCTATCAACGCGAACCATATTAACTGATAATCCATATAGAAAAGTTTTTGTTTTTTTCAAAGTTTCAGTATGCATGTACGGCGCTGTCGTCTGTTGAAACACCAGGCCTGGCAAACCTGTGTATCAGGAATACGGCAAGCGCGGCAAGGATGCCATAGATCAGGGTGAAAACTGCAGTGGTCATTAACATCGAACTGCTGCTGACATTCGGGGAGACACCGTCACGTGTCAGAAGCAATCCGTAGACAATCCATGGCTGCCTGCCCATTTCCGTAACTATCCAGCCCAGAGAGTTAGAGACCAGGGGCAAAAACATCACGATGGTTGCAAAGCGCATGAAGCGGTGGCTGACTTCCAGCTTATCTTTCCACCACAGCACCAGGCCGGATATTGAGAAGAGGATGAAAAGCATCCCAAGCCCCACCATGACCCGGAAGCTCCAGTAAACAATTGCAACCGGGGGAAGATAGTCGCCCGGGCCAAAGGCTTCTTCGTATTCACTCTGCAGGTCCCTGAGCCCCTTTACTTCACTTGTGAGATTATTATAGGCAAGTACTGACAACATATAGGGCAGTTTGACATCCCTGCGGGTGGTCTGGTTCTCCTGGTCAATGATTGCAAACAGTGAGAAGGCTGCAGGCTGTTCAGATTCCCACAACCCTTCCATGGCAGCCATCTTCATCGGCTGGTACTGCACCGTGTGCTGGGCATGCCGGTGTCCGGTGGTGGCGACAAGAATACTGGCTACTGCAGTAAAAACCAAGGCAATACGTGCCGATTTGGCAAATATTTCAACCTGGTTTTTCCTCAGGATATGCCATGCGCTTATCCCAAGCATAAAGAGTCCCCCGGTTACAAATCCCGCGATAATTGTATGCTGGGCCATAACAAACATCTGCTTGTTAAGCATGACCGCGACAAAGTCGCTGAGTTCGGCCCTTCCCCCATTTAAAACGTATCCTACAGGAACCTGCATCCAGGCGTTTGCTATTATTATCCAGAGTGCAGAGAGATTTGACCCGAGTGCCACCAGCCATATGCTCAGAAGGTGTATGCTTTTGGGAATGCGGTCCCATCCGAACAGCCAGACCGCTATAAACGTGGATTCAAGAAAAAATGCCATAAGGGCTTCGATGGCAAGAGGTATCCCGAAAATATCTCCAACGAACCGGGAATATTCTGACCAGGCCATGCCGAACTGGAATTCCAGGACAATCCCGGTAACTACACCAAGTGCAAAAATTATAATAAACAACTTACCGAAGAATTTGGTCAGCCTTTTATAGTCCAGGTTGCCTGTCCGGTAATAAAATGTATGCAATATGGCAGTAAGCACGGCCAAACCCATTGTGAGGGGACTGAAAAAGAAGTGATAAACGGTGGTAATACCGAATTGCCACCTCGCGATCTCTACTATTTCCATAGGCTGGTAAGTTACTGGTTGTCTGAGCCGGTTTAGGAACAGATTTAAAATCAAAAATAGCATAAAAATAATTCCGGCAACAATTTACCTGATTATTTTTTACTGCAACTCTTTTTTATCGTGATTTGTTGATGTTTTTAATAGCGGTAACCCGTGTTCCTTTAATAAAGAAATGTGTCCGGGTTATCGGAGAGTTCCGCCCCGATTATTCTTAACTATTTATCAGCCACACTTTTTGGAACACTATCATCCGAGTTTTTGACAATTAGAATATTCCTCTGAACATTGTGGAGGGCAGGATCAATTATGGCCTGCCGGTCGGTTTTTTTGTAAATAACAGGTAAAAACAAGATTGTCAATCATTTTCTAATATTGCCGTGAACCCTTTTTATGGAATCTTTTGATGGTTTCGTCAAAATAAATTTAGTTGGTTAAAAGAAAATTATAAATTGAATTTTAATTATTCGGCATTATAAACTAAAACCAACTGATCATGAAAGTTCCTGAAATTTATAAGAGGTATTTTTATTTTTCATTCTTATTTATTTTTTTACTAATATCTGGATGCGAAAAAGATAATATTCCTCATACGGAAATAATCAATTATTCAGGTGATATCCTGGAAACAACAACCAACTCAAATGGTGCACTGGAGATTATATCTAAGAATTTTAATGATGAAAATCAGTACGATGTTCATTATGATATAAAGGTTGTTGATGAGAATGGCAAACCGGTACCGGATGCAAGTGTTCTTTATGCTGAGATTAGAGGCAAGTCTCTAATATATATTACAGATCCTTCCGGCCAGTATACAAGTTCACTTTTGTACGGGACACCGATGGAGCTGAAGAATTTTTCTCAAAATTTAGCCTCCCTTGATAAAGATGACCTACTTGCAAATTCTGAGGAGGTTAAAACAAAAAGTATTACATTAGCATCCATTGCCTTATTGATAACAGTCGGATCTTTAGCTGCATCCCAGGTAGGGCTCATTACGAACACATATAAAATTGAGACTTTTTATAAAACGGATGTTCTTGAAGCAAACACAGAATATATATTATACTGCAAAACATTTAGTCAAATTGCGGACCTTGTAATGGCAAGGGGGAAAATTGCAACAAATGCAACCAGTATTATTTTCAGTTTAGCCGGGGCCGGGAAAGCAGTTACAATGCATGAAATTTTGGGTTCTGCTGAAAAAATCGGGAAAAAGGCGCTTATGGATAGAATAATTGGTGCAGCTGTGCATGAATGGGGGGTAATTGTAGATGATATTATAGATAAAAAGCTGGTTGTTAAGGTTATACCATTTGAAAAAAAGAACAGGTTTTCTCACATAAAAAACCTCTTTGCTGTATTTGAGATTATTTATGACAGCGATGATTGTGAAAATTTTATTAATGATGTCCCATTAGAGGTCAACGAATTTCTTAATCAGGAATTCATTGAAATACTTCAGGATAGAGGTATGGAAATCCATAAGGGACTTAATCCCCCTGATGTTACAGGTAATTATTATGTTGATAGCTGGACAAATAAGGAAACAGGCCTTCAGTATGTGAATTATAGCTATCAGTTTGCTAATCAGACTTCTAATTTTCATATTGAAGCCAATTATAAATCAGACAGGTCTGCAGCCTATGGTACAGGAGCATTTATTTCGGGTGACGGCACCAATTTCTCCATTTATTGTGAAACTGACAGTTATATTTCAGAGGATGACCATGAAGTATATATAAAATCAGCAGATATTTATTCAGGCTCGATCAGTGGAGATGGCATACTCAATTTTGAAAAGGGTTTTATAATACTCGAAAAGGAGAATGATTTAAATAACAGGTATATGAATGTTGGAGATTCAAGAATTGTTTATGAGGCAGATGGACTTGCAAGTTCTGTATCAAGCTTTCCGCATATTTCAACCAAAAAGGTAAGGCAAAAAAAGAATGTATTCTTAAAAGATGATTCAGAGGCATGGAACTTTACCCGCAAAAATCAATTTCCATAAGCTGTTGGCATGTCATAGTTTAGCTCCTGAAAAGTTTGTGCAGTAACAGCTAAGACTTACGACCGATCCGGTCAATCAGTTCATCAAGCGACACCACATCAACAGACTTTGATAACGGCCAGCCCTTTTGTGCAGGGATCACAACGTAGGTATGGTCAGGCTTAATGTCATCAATAGCATTGTAGTTGCCTTTTGTAAGACCGGGAGATAAAGTTGCCTTTGATTCTATAGCAAAAACTTTATTCCCGTGTTTCATAACAATATCATTACTGCTCCTTTGCCTGTCTTTCTTTTTATTATCAAAATTTCATTATTTTCCTCAACATTGTCCAGGTACATCTTGAGCTTTGTCCGGAATTCAGAAAAATTTGCCAC
>SLOS01000092.1 GCA_007132365.1 Bacteroidales bacterium
ATTGATAAGTGATAATTTTAAATTAAATTATCAAAATGCCACCAGGTCGTTATCCGGCTGTTTTGTTTAAACTCCGATAACGGATTCATCTGTCAGTTCAAATATGGAAAACTCAATTCCCGTATTCTTCAGAATTCTGTTGAGCCTTTCAATGCTTGTATCGGTTATGAAGATCTGACCGAAGTTGTTTTCAGATACCAGCCTCATGATCTGCTCAACCCTGTTCTGATCAAGCTTGTCAAAAATATCATCAAGCAGCAGTATGGGGTGAAATCCGTTCAGGTCTCTTATAAATTCAAATTGGGCAAGTTTCAGGGCAATGAGATAAGTCTTCTGCTGTCCCTGTGATCCGGTTTTCTTTATTGGATGCTCCCCCAGATTAAGCATCAGCTCATCCTTATGGATGCCACAGGTACTGTACTGAAGGATGCGGTCCTTTTCAACGGATTTATCCATTATCGCTTGAAAATCCTCCCCCTCAAGTTGTGACTCATAGGTTAGACCCACCTCTTCTCTGCCAAGTGATACAAATTCCTGATAATGCCGGAATACAGGGGTCATTTTATCAATAAATGACCGGCGGCTATCAAATATCCTTTCTCCGGGCCCTATCAGCTGCCGGGTCCATATATCAAGCGCATCCTGGTCAAAATATCTTTTTCGGGCAAAATCCTTTAGTAAAATATTTCTTTGCGTCAGGGCATGATTATAGGCTATCATATCCTCCAGGTACCGGCGGTCATACTGGGAGATCACCCCGTTCATGAATTTTCTTCTCTCTTCACTGCCCCCTGTAATCAGAACACTGTCACCCGGAGATACCATTACAACAGGGAGAAGGCCGATATGATCACTCAATCTATGGTAATCTTTTTTATTCCTTCTAAACTGTTTTTTGGTGTTACGTTTCACACCACAGTAAATATTCTCATCATCCCCGTTACGATTGTATTTCCCCTGTATAACAAAAAAGTCCTCATTATGGCGTATATTCTGAGAATCTACCGAATTGAAAAAACTTTTACAAAGTGACAGATAGTGTATGGCATCAAGAAGATTGGTTTTCCCTACACCATTGTTGCCTGCAAAGCAATTAATCTTGCTGGTGAAATTGTACTCAATCTGGTTGAAATTCTTAAAATTCAGTATTGATAAGGATTTTAAATGCATATAACGTGGCTGAAATGAATTATGTAAAGTTAGAAAATGAGAACGATAATCAGCAATGAAAATGATTATAAATATATAAACTATACCAGTCCGCTATTACAACAATTACAGCATCTGCGAGTATTAATATAATTATCAGTCACAGAAAGCCTTCTTTTTGATCAATAAAATTTTAAAATAAATGTCAAAAGGATTACATTTGCCGATAATTTTAAAACACACAGTATTTAAATTTACTACTGATCCATAAGTAAAGAAAGATTCATTATCAGATAAAAAATGGCTAAAAAGAAAAAATCCGGCGTTGAAGAACCAATAGAAGGGGTAGAAAATCTTCTAAGTAAAACAGAGCAATATATTGAAGAGAACCAGAAAAGCCTCACAATAATTGTTGTTGCAATAGTGGTTGTTGTTTTGGGTTACCTGGGATACAGGAACCTCTACGTTGCCCCCCTGGAACAGGAAGCAAGGTCACAGATTTATATGGCTGAAAGATATTTTGAGCGTGATTCCTTCTACCTTGCCCTTTACGGCGACGGCAATTATCCCGGCTTTATTGATATAATTGAAGATTACAGTGTCACACAGGCGGCCAATCTTGCCCGGTATTATGCCGGAATATCCTACCTGAGGATGGAAGAATACCACAATGCCATTGAGTACCTTACAAGTTTTAATTCAAGGGACCAGTTGGTGTCACCGGTTGCTCTCGGGGCCATTGGCGATGCCTGGGTGGAACTGGGTGAACTGGAGAGGGCAGTCTCTTTCTATGTCAAGGCAGCAAGGCACAGGGCAAATGAGTTTACCTCCCCCCTATTCTGGATGAAGGCCGGACAGGTATATGAAGAACTCGGAAAATACAACAGGGCCCTCGAAGCCTATGAGAACATACTGGATGATTATCCCGAAACCACTGAGGGCAGACAGGTTGAGAAGTACATTGCACGGGTACAGCTTAAAATGGCCAATTAATCTTTACCGGGTATAAACTTAAAGTATCAATTTATTAACGTTGATACTTTTTTTTTACCTTTCGGGGAAGTAAACATCCCGGATAAAAAAATGCAAAAAAAAAGTTAACCCTTTAAATATTGTGATAATGGGAACCGGTTTGAGAAACCTCACTGACTATAATCCGGGGGATGTACCCCGGGCTGATGATATGATATTCGGTATCGTTGTTTCGGAATGGAACAGTGAGATAACCTCTGCACTGCTTGAAAAAGCAGTTGATACTCTTACGGCCAGAGGTGCAGACAGGGAGAATATACTTGTCAAATATGTTCCCGGCAGCTTCGAACTTACCCTTGGTGCGCAGCTTATGGCAGAAAACGAAGACCTTGATGCCATCATTTGCCTGGGATGTATTATCCAGGGCGAAACGCGCCATTTCGACTTTATCTGCCAGGGAGTGACCTATGGCATTACCGATCTGAATATGAACTATAATATGCCCTTTGTATTCGGGGTGCTGACCACCGGTAATATGGAGCAGGCAATTGACCGGGCCGGCGGAAAACATGGAAATAAAGGCGAGGAAGCAGCTATAACCGCCATTAAGATGGTCGCCCTGCAAAGGGAACTGGAAGAGGATGCACAAGAGTAATTAATGCCATTACCGGATATCAGATAAATCAGTCTGAATATTCAGTACAACTAATTGACAAATTTTTCGCAATTCTGGTTCAGATAAAAATAAAATATGTATTTTTGAACCCCGGATCATAACCCTCCCTTTATGTTATAAAACACAAAGGGAAGTCATAAAACCATCACTAAATGACCGGGAAACTTTTCAACTCCAGTTTTTCTTCAGGAGACCTTCACCAGCCCATTCAGCTCATTTTAAAGGACGGCACCGTTTTCAGCGGAGAGTCTTTTGGTTATCGCCAGAGCCTGTCAGGTGAAGTGGTGTTCAACACGGCTATGTCCGGATATCCTGAAAGCCTTACAGACCCATCATATGAGGGACAAATTCTTGTTCTTACATATCCACTCATCGGTAACTACGGCGTCCCTCCCATGCATAAGGAGAATGGCCTTCTACGGTATTTTGAGTCGGAAAAAATCCATATTAAAGCACTCGTAATATCCGAGTACTCGGTGGAGAGCAGCCACTGGAACTCATGGAAAACATTGTCCAGATGGCTTATAGAAAACAAGATCCCTGCTGTCTCCGGAGTTGACACCAGGGCACTCACGGTCCATCTCCGCGAACAGGGGGTAATGCCTGGAAAACTTATTTTCGACAATGTTGATACTGAATTTATTGAATCCGACAAACTTAATATGGTCGAAAAAGTCAGTACCAAAAAAATTATCACCTACGGAAAAGGAAAATATAAAGTTGTTCTGGTGGATTGCGGAGTGAAGTCCAATATCATAAGAAGGCTTCTGCATCGCGACACCACTGTTATCAAGGTCCCCTGGGATTACAACTATCTTGGAATGGAGTATGACGGACTTTTCATTTCAAATGGCCCGGGTGACCCGAAAATACTGACACCTGTCATTGAGACCCTTTCAAAAGCTCTTGAGGGAGATAAACCTGTCTTCGGTATATGTCTCGGAAATCAACTCATGGCGATGGCTGCCGGAGGTAAAACCTACAAACTTCCGTACGGCCACCGCAGCCACAACCAGCCGGTAAGGCTGAAAAAAACCAACAGGTGCTTCATAACTTCCCAGAATCACGGCTATGCAAATGATACCGGCTCTCTTGGCAATGAATGGGAAGAGATGTTTGTAAATCTCAATGATAATACCAATGAGGGGATAAGACATAAAACCAAACCCTTCTTTTCTACACAGTTTCATCCGGAAGCTGCCAGTGGGCCAACGGACACTGATTTCCTGTTTGACGATTTTCTGGAAATGATCAAAAAAAGTAAAAAATGAGTATCAGCAAAAAAATAAATAAAGTACTGGTTATCGGTTCAGGTGCATTAAAAATCGGTGAAGCAGGAGAATTTGACTATTCAGGTTCCCAGGCCCTGAAAGCTCTTAAAGAAGAAGGTATCACAACCGTGCTCATCAATCCCAATATTGCAACGGTGCAGACATCTGAGGGCATTGCCGATATAATCTATTTCCTCCCGGTAACCCCATTCTTTGTTGAAAAAGTGATCAAAAAGGAGAAGCCCCAGGGTATACTGCTGGCTTTCGGGGGACAAACGGCGCTGAACTGCGGTGTCAGCCTCCATCAGACCGGCGTTCTCAAAAAGTATAAGGTCAGAGTGCTGGGCACACCGGTTGAAGCAATAATGAATACGGAGGACCGGGAGCTTTTCGTGCACAAGCTGAATGAGATTGGTGTCAAGTCCATAAGCAGTGCGGCCGTAACCAATATTAAGGATGCAAAAAAGGCAGCTGAAAAACTTGGATATCCGGTCATTATAAGGGCCGGATATGCACTGGGAGGCCAGGGCAGCGGATTCTGCAACAATGCGGAAGAGCTTGAAAATCTTGCTGTCAAGGCATTTTCCCACACTGCCCAGATACTTGTTGAAAAATCACTTAAAGGCTGGAAAGAAATTGAATATGAGGTGGTAAGGGATAAATATGACAATTGCATCACGGTATGCAATATGGAAAACTTTGATCCCCTAGGCATACATACCGGTGAAAGTATTGTCGTGGCTCCGTCACAAACCCTTAACAACAATGAATATCACAAGCTGCGCGAAATTGCGATCAGCATAGTAAAGCACGTGGGAATAGTGGGCGAATGTAATGTACAGTACGCACTTGACCCTAAATCAGAAGATTACCGGGTTATTGAGGTTAATGCCAGATTGTCCCGCTCCAGTGCGCTGGCCTCTAAAGCTACAGGTTACCCGCTGGCATTCGTGGCAGCCAAACTTGCGTTGGGTTACGGGCTGCATGAACTGAAGAATATGGTTACCCGGACTACCCCTGCTTTTTTTGAGCCGGCCCTTGATTATGTGGTGGTTAAGATTCCACGATGGGACCTTGGAAAATTCAGGGGTGTCTCAAAAGAGATAGGCAGCAGCATGAAGAGCGTAGGCGAGGTAATGGCCATTGGCCGGAATTTTGAAGAGGCCATCCAAAAAGGCCTCCGCATGATCGGGCAGGGTATGCACGGTTTTGTTGAAAACAGGGAGCTGGAAACCGATGTGCGCGGGGAGATTGAGAACCTGCTCTCAAATCCCACCGACATGCGCATCTTCATCATTTCCATGGCCCTGAGACACAACTTTACAGTTGATGAGATACATGAACTGACAAAGATAGACCGCTGGTTCCTTTACAAACTGAAAAACATTACCGATATCCATTTTCTGATCTCTCCCTACAACCGGATTGAGGATCTGCCCCGGGGACTGCTTTCTGAGGCGAAAAAAGCAGGGTTCTCCGACTTCCAGCTGGCAAGGGTTCTTTGCAAAAACTCCGGAGAGGAAGCAACAGACTACTCTTTGCGTGTCAGGGAATACAGGAAAAAAACCGGTATACTGCCGGTTGTAAAACAAATAGATACGCTGGCCGCTGAATTTCCGGCCCAGACCAACTATCTCTACCTTACCTACCATGGCACTGAAAACGACCCTGTAAAAAAAGAGGGAAAAAAACCGGTCATAGTACTCGGATCAGGTGCCTACCGCATAGGCAGCAGTGTAGAGTTTGACTGGTGCAGTGTGAATGCGGTGGAAACAATACGGAAGAGCGGACTGCGGTCGGTGATGATCAATTATAACCCCGAAACGGTAAGTACCGATTATGATGTTTGCGATGCACTTTATTTTGATGAGCTCACATATGAAAGAGTTATGGATATTGCTGAGCTGGAAGAGCCGGTGGGTGTCATAGTTTCTGTCGGGGGACAAATTCCGAATAACCTGGCCATGCGCCTCCATAATGGTGGGGTCAGGATCCTGGGCACCACCCCGCAATCCATCGATCAGGCAGAGGATCGTTATAAATTCTCATCAATGCTTGACTCCCAGGGGATTGACCAGCCAAGGTGGAAAGAGCTTACCACTGCTAAAGATATTCACAGGTTCACCGGTGAGGTGGGCTACCCGGTGCTTGTCCGTCCCTCCTATGTACTATCGGGTGCCGCCATGAATGTGGTATCAAATGCTGATGAACTGGATCATTTCCTTGAGCTTGCAGCAAATGTATCGAAACAATACCCGGTAGTTGTTTCTGAGTTTATTGAAAATGCGAAGGAGATTGAGTTTGATGCAGTTGCAAGTAATGGGGAGGTCCTGGTATATGCCATTTCTGAACATGTGGAGTTTGCCGGAGTACACTCCGGAGATGCAACCATCGTATTCCCTCCTCAGAAGCTTTACCTGGAGACAACACGCAGGGTCAAACGTATCTCTAAAATGATAGCAAAAGAGCTCAATATTTCCGGCCCCTTCAATATTCAGTTCCTGGCACGCGATAATGATATCAAGGTTATAGAATGCAACCTCAGGGCTTCCCGCAGCTTTCCATTTGTTTCCAAAGTACTTAAATGCAACCTGATAGAAATAGCTACTAAAGTAATGCTGGGGCAGGAGGTCGAAAAGCCGTCCAAATCACTCTTCGAACTCGATTATGTTGGAGTGAAAGCACCACAGTTTTCATTCTCAAGGCTTCAGAAAGCCGATCCGGTTCTGGGAGTAGAAATGGGTTCAACAGGTGAAGTAGGCTGCCTGGGCGAGGATTATTATGAAGCCATACTCAATGCAATGCTTTCAGTGGGTCACAGAATACCGGCCAAAAACATTCTTCTTTCCACCGGACCGCCCCGCTCAAAGATCGAAATGCTCATCAGCACCCGCATGCTGCATGAAAGGGGCTACAAGCTTTTTGGAACAAAAGGCACACAGAAGTTTCTCAAAGATAATGATATACCTTGCACACTTCTTCACTGGCCTGATGAGGATAAACATCCAAACACACTGGATTATTTGAAGAACAAAAAAATAGATCTGGTTATTAATATACCGAAGAACTTATCCTCCGGAGAATTATACAACGACTATCACATAAGGCGCGCTGCGATAGATTATAATATACCGCTCATCACCAACGCCAGACTGGCTTCGGCTTTTGTATATGCATTCTGCAGACTGAAACCCGATGATCTTGCAATAAAAAGCTGGCATGAATATCAGTGAGCATGTCTGCCCGGTAACCTTCACGGGCAGATTCCCGTAAGAATTAATATTAATAAACAACGGGAAAATGGATAAGTATTTGAAAACGGCTGCAGTGACCGCCATAATAGCTGTTATCGCAATGGCGGCCTGTAAAAAGGATCAGAATTGCTCCCTCCATCCCGAAGCTTTCCGCTTCAGCATAATTGACGTGGAAACCGGTGATGATCTTCTGGGATCGGGCACCTATTCATCAGACAATATCGGGATCTATTATTTCTACAATAACCAGGAGCAGGAGCTGATTGTCAACATAGAACCCAATCCTGACAGCCATCTGATTGAAATGGTGTCAGCACAGCTGCCAATGGTAAGCCTTACCGGAAGGAGCGAAACATTTTACCTGGTTCTGAATGCTCAGGATACCGATACCCTGACTGTTATTATGGGCAATGAAAAGCGGAACGGCTGTGACTTCCATCCCTATGACGTGGTAAAGCATAACGGAAAGAATCTTCCTGTAACAGAGGGAAAAGCATTTATTCTTGAGAAATAATTTAATTGCCGGTTTCTATCTCTTTGAACCTGGCCTTTTCTTTTTACCTGATTCTTTGGCTTTTGGGGGCTTAACCCCCTTTTTCCTGGCCATATCTTCAAGCCTCTTCTGGAAATTGGATTTGCTTACAGGCTTCTTTTTATGTTCATTAAGTCTCCTCAGCAGCTCCTCATCATTAACAAACCGTTTTATTATGGCCTGCTGTCCGAAAGTAATGATATTGGTAAGGAAATAATAGTAACTCAATGCTGAGGCAAAATCATTGAAAATGAACAGAAACATCAGCGGCATCATATACATCATGGTCTGCATCCCCGGCATCTGACTGGATCCTGCCGTCATCTGAGAGTTCATCCTTGTATAAATAATGGTAGAGATAGTCATCAGCAAGGTAAACAGACTGACATGGTCACCGTACCAGGGAATGGTAAAAGGCAGATCAAGTATGGAGTCATAAGTGGAAAGGTCGGTCGCCCAAAGGAAGCCCTCCTGCCTCAGCTCAAAGGAGGTGGGAAAAAACCGGAACATCGCTATCAGTATCGGAAACTGGATAAGCATGGGAAGGCATCCTCCCATCGGATTCACCCCTGCCCTTTTGTAGAGAGCCATCGTGGCCTGCTGCCTTTCCATCGCCTTGTCCTTAGGAATTTTCTCATTTATCTCATCAATCTGGGGCTTCAACACCCTCATCTTGGAAGTGGAGATATATGATTTATAGGTAAGGGGAAACAGGATGATCTTTATAAAAATTGTCAGCAAAAGAATTATTATACCATAATTGGAAACATATTTTTCCAGGAAATTAAATACAGGTATTATCAGGAAACGATTCAGCCATCCGAAGAGACCCCACCCGAGAGGCACCATTTTTTCAAGCTCCAGGTTATATCCCCTGGAAGCCAGATATTGCCTGGAATAAGATCTTAGTGTATTGAAATGATTGGGGCCGAAATAAAACTGCATCGGAATCATCTCATTGGCACTGTTCTCCAGTGGCAGACGAATATCGGCAACATAATTTCTCAGGTAGTGCCCGTCCTCGATCCTTTCCTGCTGCACTATGGCACTTGAAAAATGGTCATCAGCAATGATCACTGAAGAGAAGAACTGCTGTTTGAAAGCTATCCACTTCAGGCGGGTCCGTATCTCCTCCCTTCCGGTGTCAGCACGCTCGGAAAGCTTGTCAATATCATCTCCGAGGAATTTGTACTGTATGGTTGAATAATTATTTTCATTCTTGCTTACCCTTTCCTGGCCGGGCACATTGACTTCCCAGAAAAGGTCAATAAAACTTGCCCCGGCCCCAAGCAACTGGTCCATACCGACAAGGTTTATATTGTAATCAACCGTAAAACTCTCCGGAGCCAGGCTGTATACATATTCAATATACCTGTCCTCTCCCGCATAAAGTCTCAGGGCAAGTGTTGATCCGTCCGGAACGGCAGGTAACATATCAGCGGGAAGTGGCTTAAAATAAAGTTCGTTGGTTGAAATGCTGCGGTTCTGTGAAAAGAAGTTCAGTCCGAATGAATTGTCATCTCCTTCAAACAGCATCAGCGGCAGCGAATCCCATGTCTGATATTCTTTAAGCTGCACCGCCCAGGGCCTGCCTCCCTTTGCCGAAATGCTGAGTTTTAATTTTTCATTCTCAATTGTGTAAATCTCATCTTCTCCGGTAGCAGCAGGTGCAAAAGCACCGTAGCGGTCCCGCATTTCATTTATGATACGGACCGTGTCGGGCTCTTCTTCGGGCAGCTCCTCAACTACTTCCTCCCTGGTGATCTGTCTGGCCTCCTCTTCCAGTTGCTGCTGTCTTACGATCTCAAGTGAATCCTGCCTTCGCCTGGCAGCATCTATCTCCTCCTGGGACGGACGGTTCATAACACTGAATACAATAAGTATCAGTCCTATAAGCACTATCCCTATAATCGAATTTCTATCCATACAAACTTTCTTATTATAACCTTTGTCCTGCTCTGATTCCTGTTATTACTAAGCCAGGGCAGCACGTACAAAATCAATAAACAGGGGGTGAGGGCTGAGCACCGTGCTCCTGTACTCAGGATGAAATTGCACCCCTATAAACCACTTATGATCAGGTATCTCCATTATCTCCACAAGTTCAGTATCCGGATTAATACCTGCAGCCATCATCCCTTTTTCCTCATACATATCCAGGTAATTGCTGTTGAATTCATATCTGTGCCTGTGTCTTTCCAGTACCTCCGGCTGATTGTAAATTTTGCTGCACCGGCTTCCGGGCATTATATTGCATGGATAAATCCCGAGCCTCATTGTCCCCCCTTTTATGGTAACCCCTTTTTGCTCTTCCATCAGATCAATAACGGGATGAGGTGTTTTCAGGTCCATCTCCGTTGAATGGGCATCAGTAAGTCCGATAACATTTCTTGCAAACTCAATTATCGCACATTGCAATCCGAGACAAATACCGAAAAAAGGTATATTGTTTTCCCTGGCATAGCGTGCCGAAAGTATTTTGCCTTCTATACCGCGGTCGCCAAATCCCGGTGCTACCAGTATACCCTGCATACCTGTGAAAATACTGCCGATATTGCCTTCATTAATCTTCTCCGACTGGATGCTCTGGAGAATGACCTTGCAGTCGTTAACCGCTCCCGCATGCACGAATGACTCCATTATGGATTTGTATGAATCAGGAAGTTCCACATATTTTCCGACAAGTGCTATGCGGACAGATTTTTTCGGATTCTTCACCTTACCCACGAACTGCTTCCATGGCTTCATCTCAGGTTTTTCACCTTCAGGCAGGTTAAGCTTACGAAGTACAGTGCCGTCAAGGCCTTCCTTCTGCATCAGCAGGGGAACCTCATAAATGGTGGAAACATCAATTGATTCGATGACAGAATTATACTCAACATTACAAAAGAGGGCAACTTTTTTTCTTATATCACTGTTCAGTGGGTGCTCTGTGCGCAGTACCAGGATATTGGGCTGAATACCGTTTTCCAGGAGCATTTTGACAGAGTGCTGGGTGGGCTTTGTCTTAAGTTCGGCTGAAGCAGCAAGATATGGAACAAGAGTAAGGTGTATCACCAGCGAATTGAGCGGACCCATTTCCCACCTCAACTGCCTTATGGCCTCTATATATGGAAGTGATTCAATATCGCCTACTGTCCCGCCTATCTCGGTAATGATAAAATCAAAATTGCCTTTGGTACCCAGTATCTTTATTCTTCGCTTGATCTCATCAGTTATATGAGGGATTACCTGCACGGTCTTGCCCAGGTAATCTCCTTTTCTTTCCTTGTTTATAACGGACTGGTATATACGGCCCGTGGTAACATTATTATTCTGGGTTGTGGGAATATTGGTAAACCTCTCATAATGGCCAAGATCGAGATCTGTTTCAGCACCATCCTCGGTTACGTAACACTCACCGTGTTCATATGGATTAAGGGTACCCGGGTCGACATTGATGTACGGATCCAGTTTTTGGATGGTTACCGAATATCCTCTGGCCTGCAATAATTTTGCAAGTGAGGATGAAATAATTCCTTTCCCCAGGGAGGAGGTTACTCCTCCTGTAACAAAAATATATTTTCGAAGTGCCAAGGGACAGATAATTTAGTTGATTTGAAGTGGGTAAAATTAATGAATATTTTTCTGTTAATAATTTTTTTCATCATTCTGACAAAACCGGCCCTGCAAATCATATTTTATCAAAGAAATTCCTAAACTGGAGGTTTAATCATTTTCAGTCATTGTCCAGGTCATCTATCATTCTGATCTTCTCTTCAAGCAGTTCCATCTGCTTTTTACCTTGCTCTATCTTCTCTTTGAACTCCCTGATAGTAGCTTCGGCTGATCTTGATTTGGCAAAAAAGCCTATATTGTTTTCCCAAAGTGTAATATCGTTCTCCAGTTGCCTGAACCTGTTCAGGAATTTTTCCCTTTCAAACTTCAGTTTGTTCCAGGCATTGGGCTTTTCCTTTACACTGTCCAGCTTATGTCTGAACTTCATAAGGCTCTTCCTTTTGTCATCCATTTTCAGACCCTCGAAATGTTTATCAAGCGCAGCACGGTACCGTTTCTGGATATTGTCTTTCTCCCTGATGGGAACAAAACCTATTGAAACCCACTCGCGCTGATACTCTTTAAGGATCCTGAGGTTTTCATCGAGGTTGCCACCGGATTTAAAATTCTCTATTTTCTCTATAAGCGCCAGCTTCTTTTTAAGATTCTCTTCATATTTGGTATCAATGGTTGAAAAGAACTCCGACTTCCGGTTGAAAAAGTGATCACATGCAGCACGAAACCGTTTCCACACAGGATCATAATGCTTTCGCGGAACAGGTCCTATCTCTTTCCACCTTTTCTGAAGTGCAATCAGTTCATCGGTGGTCTTTTTCCAGTCCCCGCTATCCTTAAGCGTCTCTGCCTGAATACAGAGGTCAAGTTTCTTTTGCAGGTTCTCATTAAGATAATCCTTATTCTGGGCGTTGAACTCTCTTTTTCTGGCAAAATAACTGTCGCAGGCATTCCTGAAACGCTGATATATCTTTGTGTTATCTTTTTTAGGGGCAAAACCGATTGTTTTCCAGGTTCTCTGCAAACCGATCATCTCCCTGGTCAGTTTTTCAACCTGCTGGAAATTCTCAAATTGTATTTCATTTATGTTTTCCACCTTTTCGCACAGGGCAGTCTTTGTATCAAGATTTTTTTTCTGTGTTTCCTTAAGTTTATCAAAATGCTCCTGGTGCTTTTTGTTTATCTGGTGGGTTACCTCCCTGAAGCGTTCCCAGATGACATCTTTCTGGTCGCGTGGTACGGGGCCAATTTCCCTCCACTGGTCATGATATTTCTGTAATTGGCGGAAGGCATTTATAATATTGTTTTCCAGTAACAGCTCCTCAGCCTTTTCGCACAGCTCAATCTTCGCTTCAAGGTTTTTCTTAAGGTCAAGGTCCCTTAACTCCTTGTTTATCTTTATATGGTCATAAAAGGTTTCCACATAATGATGGTATGTATCCCACAGATCCTTCAGATTTTGCTGCGGCACCATACCTATCACATGCCACCTTCTCTGCAGTTGCCTGAATTCCTGAAATGTAAGGTTTATATCTTCATTTCTGTTCACCAGCTCCTTCAGGTCTTCAATAACTCTAAGCTTCTCCTCAAGGTTTGACTGCCTGGTCTGCTCCAGGCTGCGATTATGAGCTGCCTTGGAATGCCGGTAATTGCGGTAAAGTTCCTTGAAACGGTTTTCGGCAGGATCTTCTCCGGGTTCAAAAGCTTCAGCATCTCCCCCCTCCTGCATAAACCTTTTTCTCCTTAGCTCTATTTCTGCTTTATGGCGCTTATAAAAGCTGACCTTTATTGCCTCTACATCTGTCCGTATATTTTGTACTGACTGAGAACCAAGCAGTTCTTCGAGAACTTTTAGCAGTTCTTCCTTCCCCATAGTTTGGAAATCAACCGGCTTATCATGTGATTTACCGGGCTCACCGGAAGAAGGAGGACCGGTTTCTTCAGATTTGCCGGGCTCAACGGGTTTGTCTTCATCCGGCACTGCCGCTTCCGGCTCACCGGAAGAAGGTTTGTCGCCGGTATGCTCCTGCTGATGCTTCTTTTTCTGTTCCGCGTTATTCTCCGTATTTCCGGTGTCAATGCCTATTTTACCGGATTGCTCCTCAGGAGCAGGTCCATTTAAATCCTTCGTATCCATACGAGGTAGTTTTCTTTTCTCTTGCCTCCCTTAAAGGGGTCAATTAATATAACGGCTTCAAAAGTACGAAAATATATATTTACACTACAATAGTTAAAGGATTTATTGTTTAAAATCCATCCCGAGCGTTAGTATTGTAAGAAGTGCAGCCCGTTTTAATAATGATTTTATTTTAATTTTGTAAAAAAAAATAATGCGCATAGATATACTGACGGTTCTGCCTGAGCTCCTTGAAAGTCCCCTCAGCCATTCCATTCTTAAAAGGGCCGCTGATAGCGGTATAGCCGGCATTTACGTGCATAATATCAGGGATTACAGTACAGATAAGCACAGGAGGGTTGATGACTATGCCTTTAGCGGTGATGCCGGAATGGTAATGAAAATTGAACCGGTGGACAGTGCAATTGAGAGTTTAAAAAAAGAGAGAAAATATGATGAAATAATATACATGTCGCCTGATGGTGAGCGGTTTAACCAAAAAATGGCCAACAGTTTATCAACGATGGAAAACATCATTATCCTTTGCGGGCATTACAAGGGAATAGATCAGAGGGTGCGCGACCATTTGGTAACCAGGGAAATATCTCTGGGCGATTACGTGCTCACCGGAGGAGAGCTGGCAGCAGCAGTGGTTGCTGATTGCATAGTGCGTCTTATTCCGGGAGCGATTTCTGATGAAACCAGCGCACTCACCGATTCTTTTCAGGATAACCTGCTTGCACCGCCTGTATATACAAGGCCGGCAATATACAGGGGATGGAAAGTTCCCCCGGTGCTCCTTTCCGGAAATGAAAAAAAAATCAATGAGTGGAAATTGGAACAGTCCATCGAAAGAACAAGAAAACTCAGGCCGGAGTTGCTTGACAGGCATCATGATGATTCCGGGTAAAGCCAAAAGAAAAAAATTGTTCCGGCAGTCTGCAATGAAGTGATTTTTTTTCGCGGATAGCTGAAGCTTACAGAGATGGCCGGATTTAGTAAAAATCATCTATTATCCCATGCAGTTTTGATTTTATTCAATGCATCCAGCAGGGTACTGCGCGGACAACCGATGTTTAACCTTTGAAAACCCTCTCCACCCAAACCAAATGCCGGACCGGGGTTCATTGCTATTCCCGCGTCTTCAACAAAAAATCTTTTCAGCTTGAGGTCGCTCAAATCCATTGCACGGCAATCAAGCCACATCAGATAGGTTCCTTCGGTTATTACCGGGCTTATCTCAGGCATCTTATCGCTGAAAAATTTGATTACGGTATCGCGGTTGATAAGCAAATAGTCCATCAGTGCATTAAGCCATTTACCGCCCCCTTCATATGCTGCCTGCAATGCAGTCAGTCCAAAAATAGTTCCGTAGTGAATATGGAGGTTTTCAAGTAGTTTTTTAATCTTCCCGCGCAGGTGCTGATCCGGGATTATAAGAAAAGCAGAAGCCATTCCCGCAAGATTGAAGGTTTTACTCGGCGCCATGCATATAACCATATTGTCTGTGTCTTTTCCCGCAACTGCAGCAGGAATATGAGTGTGGCCGGGAAATATCAGGTCAGAATGGATCTCATCGGAAATAAGTATTACATTATGCTTATGGCATAGTTCAACCACTTTGCTTACCTCCTCTCTGGTCCATACACGACCAACAGGGTTATGCGGGTTGCAGAAGAACATAAGCCTGACTCCCTCTGAAAGCCGGGCGTCAAGATC
>SLOS01000295.1 GCA_007132365.1 Bacteroidales bacterium
CAGAAATTACCAAAAACATTTACTGAAACTTATAATGCGGAGACCAAGATAATTGATAGAGAAAATTTTAGAGAATTTGTGAGAATTGAATAATGCCAGCGCCTAATCAAGTAGAACCTTAACCGTTCAAAATTCTCCTTCATATATTCCGCAGCCCCACTTCTTATAAAGTACATAAATTCACCTTCCCTGAAAGGATCATCGGCAATTGAAAAATGACCACCAAATTTGAATTAAGAAAATTCGTTTATAATTAGTAATTTATTAATTTCGTAAAAAGAAAACCTAATTCTTATAATCATGAAAACCATTAATATCAGGGTTAGTGATAAAGCTGCTGAAATATTTCTAAGCTTGAATGAACAGGAAAAAGACAGGCTATCGCAACTGTTTAATGAACTGGTGAAAGATAAACGCACATTATTACAAGTCATGGATGACATGAGTCAGCAGGCGAAAAGTAAAGGATTAACACCTGAGATTCTGGAGAAACTATTAAAGGGCGAGTAATTGAAAGCTGGAGAATCCACTTTGGAAATTGAAGTTACAAATATCTCAGAACATGGTTTTTGGGTCATGTTAGATGAAAAGGAGTATTTTCTTCCTTTTAAGTATTTTCCATGGTTCAAAAGTGCTCGCATAACTGATATTTCAGAAGTAGAAAGGTTTTCAGATAATCATCTGTACTGGAAGAAACTTGATATTGATTTAACACTTGACATGATCGAATCTCCTGAAAATTATCCCTTGGTTTCCCGATAATTATTTTTTTATCAGCCCCCATATTGTCTACTTATACCTTAAAGCCTCCACAGGGTTGCGGCTTGCTGCCGGCACTTCTGACCTTACCAGGGGCGGTTGCTTTATTCATACCTCAGCGACTCGACAGGATTTCGCCTTGCTACCCGTAAGGTTTGCCATATAGTGACAATCGTTTGCAATACAATCACAATGAATACTCCCTGTGCAAAAAGCCACCAGTTCAAGGGGGCCTTTAAGGCATAATCCTGCAACCATCTCTCCAGCATATAATAGCTGACAGGGATGGCAATTGCCGATGCTATGGCAATCCATTTGATGGTACCTGAATAAAGTATAGCGAGCATTTCTGTTGTTGAACCGCCAAGCACCTTGCGGATCCCTATCTCTTTTGTACGCCTTGATATACTTTGTGACACCAGCATGAAGATGCCCATCATTACTATAATAACAGCTATGGTTGCACCTATACGGATAAGCTTTCCGAGTCTTTCCTCACCTGCATAAAAATTCCGGTAGATATCACCGGTGTGACTTGTAGTAAATATGTAGCCTTCATCAAACGACCTTAACGTCTCGCCAATTTTTTTCATTGAGGTGGCATAGTCCGCGTGTGATGCAAGCCGCACCACTATGTTGTTGATGTTACCAGAATATGCCGTAAACACAAGCGGTTGAACTTCATTTGCAGCAGATGAGTAATGAAAATCCTTTACCACACCGATAACTTCCAGAGGATTCTGAAACATCACCACACTTTTTCCGGTTGCCGAAGTCAATCCGAGCATCCTCTCCGCCGCCTCATTCAATATTACTGATTGCCTGTCCGTTGCCAGATCAGGATCAAAAAAGCGTCCCTCTTTAAGCTCCAGCTCCATCAGCCTGCACAGTCCTGGCTGGACGCGGTATTCATTAATGGTTAGGATGTTATCGGACTGACTTTCCAGCAGCCTGATGCCCTGGCCGCTTGCTCCTCCTCCGATGGTGTGTGTCGAGGCTGCAACACCTCCCACTTCGGGAATATTAAGCAACTGGTCACGTATCTCAGGGTATTGCCTTTTCATATTGTCATTCAAATTGTAGATGTTTACAAGTCCTTCCGGATTAAACCCCGGTGGCAGATTTTTCATGTACTGGATCTGATTGTTTATCCCGAAAAGGTGAGTCAGCAACACGAGCGTAATTATCAGCTGTATCCCGCCCGTAAGGTTCATAACTACTTTTCTGCGGCCGGTTTTTACAACCTGTTGCTTTATAATGGCAGCCGGTTTTAACCTGCTGAGGTAAAAAGCCGGATAACTCCCGGAAAGAATAACAGTTATGATAAATATTCCTGCAAGAACCCCTGTAAGGGCTGGTGAATAAAATATACCTTCAGGGAAAGTGCGCCTCATGATATCGCCGAACTGTGGCAAAAGAAGGGTGGCCAGAACAAGGCCGGCAGCAAATGATACCGACACTATGAATGTTGTCTCAGTGAAAAACTGTATTATTATATCCTTCTTTCCTGCCCCGTTCACCTTCCTGATCCCGATCTCTTTGGCACGTTGTTCACCTTCGATTATAAACAGGTTGATAAAATTTGTCAGCGCCAGGAACATCACAAGAATAGCTATGACCCCCACCAGAACCACCGTATTAATGCTCCCGGCCGGACCCAGGTCATAAGATGCATTGGAAAAGAGATGCAACCGTGTCAGCGATTCAATTTCAGATGAAAAATCATAGTTACCAAACATACCGAACCTCTTTGTCAGTATTTCGGTGTTTGCTTCGCATATTGCATTACCCACTGTTTGTGGATCTGCATATGGATCAAAAAGGTAATAAGTGAAGAACTCAAGCCCCCCGAGCTGGTGAATATAATCCAGAGCATTCATGGGTAAAAGCAGGTCAAAGGAAAAATGTGTGTTCTCTGGTACATCTTCCGTTACAGCTGATACCATGTAGCTTTTATTTTCAATCTCCAGTATCTGCTCCACCGCCGGATTATCGCCAAAGATCTTGTAAGCAAGGCTCTTTGTCAGCACTACTGAACCCGGGTCATGCAAGGCATATTCGGCAGATCCCTCAATTACATTGAAATCAAAAACAGTGAAGAAGGTTGAATCAACATAAAAAAGATTATTGTGGGCATACCGGACTTTATCGGAAATAATCTCTGTATTCCAGCCCCTGTATATTTGCACGGCTGTTTCGATACCCGGAATATTTTGTGGTATATCGGTAAAAGTCTGCCGTAAATTGATCGGTTCAACCGATTCTTTTCCTGCATCCATCCATATGGTATGCAGACGGTAGATATTATCAGCTTTTGAAAAATGCCGGTCGTAGCTCCATTCATGCAATATGAAAGTCGCCAGAAGAATCGTAGTTGCAAGTCCGATAGATAGCCCTGAAACATTGGTTAACAGGGTAGCTTTGTTCTTCCCGGCCAGCTGATAAAGATTCCTTATCTTTCGTATCATCGTTAATTGAAGATTTGATTTTTAAAAACTCCCGGTTGGCCTATTACTTTGATCATTCCTGTCCCGGCAACGCCAATGAGCGATGCAGGGATTGAAGAAAAGGCAGAAATACTTAATGCTGCACTCAAAAAACTTGATAAAGATGCTCTTAATAAATTCATTGTAGTTGATAGATTAAAAATCAGGTTCCGCAGCCATCTGTAAATCTGATTTATACTCTTTCCTGAAAAACTTCAAAGGACCGGCAAACCATCCATACCTGTCATTCATACCTCAGCGCCTCCACCGGGTTTCTCCGTGCCGCCCGCCAGGTCTGCCAGCCGGTGGCTGCCAGAGTAACCGTCACGATAGCCGCTGCAGAAGATAGCAGTATCCACGGATAGAGCGGCAGCTTGTAAGCGCCGGGAAATGCGTTGTGGACAAGCCATGTCCCCGGCCATGCCAGAGCCAGCGAAATACCGAGCAGGATAAAAAACTCCCGGTTGAGCAGAAGAAAGATAATCCCATCAGGGCACCCGTTAATCTTCCTGATCCCAATCTCCTTGGTCCGCCTCGCGACAATAAAGGTCACCAACCCGAAAATTCCAATTATGGCAAGAAAAATATTAAATGCAGTAAAAAACAGGATCGACTTTTTAAGCATCTGGTATCCTTTAAAGGCAGTTTCGTTCCGGAAAGCTGAATCCAGATCTTCCATGTGAAAAGGATCATTTGGAAATTCACGTGAAAATTCATCCATCAGGATACGGGCAACCACATCACCTGAACCCGGTGCATACCTGAAAGCGAATATCTTTTCACCATGCATATCATCTGGTTTCAGCATGAGGACTACCGGATCGATTAAATTATGAATATCCATTACATGATAATCCCTTACTACCCCGACCACGGTATACCGGTTATTATCCAGCCTTTTACCGATGGGATCTTCCCACCCGAAAAAGCGGACTGCAGTCTCATTAATAATGCAGGCCTGATCCATATCGGAAGGGTAATTCCTGGAAAAATCGCGCCCCTGTATAATTTCCACCCCCAGCGTGCTGACAAAATTCCAGGAAACCCGGTTAGGCCTGTAGAATAAAAGTTCATCACTACCGCCGCCTTCCCAGTTGATGGAGCCACCACCGAAGTTGACAAAAGGAAGGTTGGCTGACATTGAAGCGTCATAAATCTCAGGATTTTTCAGCAACCTGTTCCGGAAATCATCAAAGTTCCTGTTCTCTTCGGTTGACATAAGCCGTACATAAATCAGATTCTCCCTCTCGAATCCGGTGTCTTTGGTAGTCAGGTGGTTTGCCTGGTTTAAAAAGAAGATACTAAGGCAAATAAGAAATACGGTTATTGAAAATTGCAGGGCAATCAGCGTTTTGCGCAGTCTTATTTTTTCACTGCCACCTTTGAAAGATCCCCTGAACAAATCAATAATACTGTTTGACGACATGAACAGCGCCGGATAGACTCCTGCCAGCAACCCGATCACCAGGGAGAAAACAACGATGATGCCCGTTAAAGGCAATTCACCGGCAAAACCCAGGTTGATACCGGTGTTCATCATATTATTGAAAAACGGGATCAGCGAAGAAGCAAAATATAGCGCCAGTAATACTGCCACAATGGACAGCACGACCGTCTCTGTAAGGAATTGTATAACAAGATGCTTCCTTTTACCCCCGTTCATCTTTTTTACCGCTATCTCCTTCCCTCGTAATGATGCATTTGCCATCGTGAGGTTTACATAATTGAATGCCGACATGAAAAGGATAAATGCACCGATAATCCCGAAAATCCAGATAACGGCAAAATAATCAGGAACACTGTCAAACCTCATTTTTAAAAGAGGGGTTAACATAAGGGACTCCTGCTCCCTTCCTTCAAATCCTTTAAAAAGGTCTTTTATCTGCTCCCCGACTGAAGACGGGCCGGTTGAGGGATCAAGCATTAAGAAGGTCAAAAATGATGTATTCCACGGATCACCCGTTGAAAACCCTTCCGTTCTTTCCAGGGTGGAAAGAGATATAATATAATCGGGACGGAGACTGGAATTCAATGGCAGGTCGGTGTAAACACCCGATATCCTAAAGTTGGTTTTCTTGTCAAGGGTCAGTGTTTTGCCGACAGCTTGCCCCTGGGGGAAAAGTAATCCTGCAAGATACTCCGAGATAACAACCGTAAAAGGTTCTTCAATGGAACCGGCCGGGTAGCCTTCAATGAAATCATATGTAAATATATCAAAGTAATTCTGATCAGCATAAAGTCCCCGCTCCACCCTGACCTGCCCTTCAGCCGAAATCGACAGGAACCGGTCATATATCTCACTCACCAGTGTAACATTCTCCACTCCCGGGAATTCCCGGGCGAGTAACGCGGTTAACGGGGCCGTGGAAAGTGATATCTGTCCGGTGCCGGCATCTTTTGCCGATAATCCCTTATCCCGCTGCACAAGATATATCCGTTCGTGATTTTCATTGAACTTATCCCAACTCACCTCGTACCGGATAAACAGGCTTATCAGGATAAACGCTGTAAAACCCAGGGACAACCCGAAGACACAGACAAATGTTGTTAATTTGTTTTTTAACAGGTTGCGTATAGAAATTCTGAAAATAATATTGTTCATTTGTTTGATTATATAATTAACATATTAAACACAAGCCATAATTCAAACCCTGCTTATTGCAGTTTTCATCACACATTTCCGGAATGACCGGTCTTGCCGAATGCCCGGAATTTAAGGAACTTGTACGGCTATCCGGCTTTATCCAGACCATCATAAAAGCAGCTTTTCAGACTCTTTTTTAAGGTTTTCGGTAACTATACCGCCGTCGAACAGGTTCACCACCCTGTGGGCAAACTCCGAATCATGGAGAGAGTGGGTAACCATTACTATGGTGGTCCCCTCCATGTTGAGTTCGGTAAGCAGGTTCATCACCTCAAGCCCGTTTTTGGAATCAAGGTTCCCGGTAGGCTCATCGGCAAGTATCAGTTTCGGGTTTGCAACCACCGCACGGGCTATTGCAACCCTCTGCTGCTGTCCGCCGCTCAGCTGCTGCGGATAATGGTTGCGCCTGTGGCTTATCTTCATGCGCTCAAGCACGCTGTTCACCATCTCTTTTCTTTTACGTGCGTTGATCCTCATGTACACCAGCGGTAACTCGACATTATCCTGCACATTGATCTCATCAATCAGGTTAAAGCTCTGAAAAACAAAGCCTATACTCCCTTTCCTCAGGTCTGTCCGCCGACCTTCACTCAGCCGGCCCACCTCTGTGCCGCCAAAATAATACTCCCCGGCAGTAGGATTATCGAGCATACCAAGGATATTGAGTAGCGTTGATTTACCGCAGCCCGAGGGGCCCATTACGGCAACAAATTCACCCTGCTCCACATCAAGGTTCACCTGGTTCAGGGCAAGGGTTTCCACCTCATCGGTGCGAAAGATCTTGTCAAGGTTAACAGTTTTTATCATAGTTATTAATTATTAGCCAGTTTTTCGTTTATGCCACTAAAAAAATTGTTATCAGGCTTTCTGGTTGCTTCAGGCCCGGCGGTCTGTTTCACATACGTACAGCCAATTGTATGCCACAACACACAAAATTTTGTATACAAGGCTTTTAAGATCCAAAATCAGCATCAGGTGTAAAATATTTTAACACAACGGTGACAAATTTTTTGACACGCCTTTGTGAAATTACTGATCAAATTCTTTATTGAAAGCAGGATTGCTGGAAAGTTGTACGGGCAATAGTCATCTTTTCAATCGTGAATCAAATTTGAGGTTTCTTTGATCAATCAATCTGACCCTTGAATACTCCGGGTGCCTGCAATTCAATATGTAATTATGAGAGCTATGAATAATACAACTTGGAACCTTAGGAATTATTACTTCAATTTTAGGATTCCAGACCAGCATGGGCTTCACTCATCGCGTTTTCAACCAAAAAATGCAGCCGGTTAAATATGTTTGCCTCACTCATCCCGTTGTCAAAATCAATAAAAAGGATATTCATGGAGGGAAACAGCTGGCGAACGCGTTTCTCAATACCTTTTGAAACTATATGATTTGCTATGCACCCGAATGGCTGCAGGCTGACAACATTGTTGATACCCCTGGAGGCAAAGCAGGCAAACTCTGCCGGTATGCGCCATCCTTCACCGAACTGGGCATTCAGGTTGATGATTTTCGATGCTTTGGCGGCATCTTCATGGGGATTACCAACCGGATGATGATAGGGAAAACTGCTGACCTTCGACTCCATCTTCCTGATGATGCCGTACATGTATTTTTCGGCTAATTTCATCACGGGCCCTGGGATGCTCCTTTTGCATATTTTACCCGATACACGGGCCCTGTAGTTGGGAAATGCATCGGTAAAGAAATCGCTCAGCGCCGGTACATGAGGCTCTAAACCATGGTCAATGAGCCAGTTTATTATGTTTTTATTCCCATAGTTGTTGTACTTCACATAGATTTCGCCCACTATTCCTATTGACGGCAGGGGCTTCAGGTTGTTTATCTCTTTGAATTCACGGGCAGCCTGCCAGGCAAGGATATATAATTGCTCCGGTTCATTATCAATCAGTGTCCGGATACCAAGGTCAATATATTTTCGTTTCAATTTTCCGGCGGCACCCTTCACAACCTCGCGCGGTGCGGTGGAGTAATACATACGGGAAAGGCAATCGGCATAAGCCAGACATGTAATTACAGTTCCTGACAATTTACGCCAATTAATTTTAAAACCCGGTTGTGAGTTGATTGTCCCCCCCCCGATTGATACGGATATCACGGGAATATTGCTGAAACCTGCTGCAACCATGGCTTCCTTAAGCAGTGTAATGTAATTGGTGGCACGGCACTGACCACCGGTCTGGGTTATTCCCAGTGCTATTTCATCGTGATTGCAGGAACCCTCTGACAATGCTTTCATAAAATCTCCCACCACCAACGTTGCAGGGTAACATATTTCATTATTGGAGTATTTCAGGCCGTATTCTGCTGAAAGCTCATCGCTGGGGGGCAGGTTTTCCGCTTTTAACCCGGCAAGATTAAAAAGAGGGGGAAGGAATGGAGAATAGAAATCGGCAAACCATGGAATCAATATCTTGCGGGTCCGGTCTTTTTTTTGAAACGGCACCGTGTGAATTGCAGGCTTTTCATTCTCCTTTCCAGATTTATGGTTAAACAGGAGGCTTTCAATAAGAGAACGGATACGTAACCGGGTGGAACCGATATTGTTTATGTCGTCAATTTTCAAAAAGGTAGCGTTTTTGCCTTTTCTGCGGAGTATCCGGGAAATTTCATCCATAAAAAACGCGTCAGGCCCGCATCCAAAAGAGGTGAGCTGGATGTAATGCACGTTGGCGGGTGCGGCGGAAGCCCAGATAGCCGACTTAATAATCCGGTTTGTAAAAGCCCACTGCATTATGTTCTGAATATCTGCGGTAACAGTTTTATCTTCGTGAATAACATTTTCTGTAATTACATCCACTCCAAAACCGGCAATCATATCAGCTATTTTATGCTGGATAAGCGGGTCGGTGTGATAGGGGTGACCGGCAAGCAATATCACCAGCCTGTTTTCACGGATGGCCCGGTCAGTGACCTCCCTGCAATAACCAGCCACCAGTTTCTGGTAGCCGGCCTGGGCTTCCAGTGCCTTGTCGAAGGCATGGCGTATTTTCCGGACACTGATATCCGGAAGTATGGATTTCAGATATTCTGTACAGCTTTTTCTGGCCAGGCTTTTGTCATTCAGGGTAAAACATGGTGCATCGAATTGTACAGCATACTTATGGGCGGGATTAATGGCGCTTCTGATAACTTCACTGTAGCCGGTTACAATCGGGCAGTTATAACTGTTTGAATATTGTTCATCCTCCTTATCCTCATACACCACAAAGGGCATGAAAATACGGTCAACACCCTTTTCTGCAAGGTCAATCACGTGACCGTTTGCCAGTTTGGCAGGAAAACAGATATTGTCTGACATAACCGTACCAATGCCTTTTTCATACATCTTCATGGTTGAGGCGCCGGAAAGAACTACTTTGATACCGCAGGAAGTGAACAGGGCATGCCAGAAGGGGTAGTCTTCGTAAATGCCCAGGGCGCGGGGTATACCAATGGTCAGCGCATGCTTTTTCTGATGGTTGTTTACAACCGGGTTTCCGTTATTTCCGTGATCAAAGTTTTCAGGATTGCCATGTTCCGGTTCCGGGTTGTTGCGGTGCTCAAATAGAAGGTTGTATTTCTTCCTGCAGATGTTTTCTGCTATCCTGTTTTTTTTGCCACCATTACTGAATATTTTTTCGCATTTATTGCCGGCATAATGGTGTTTGCCATTTTTCATCTCAAACCGTGTCACGGTACATTGATTCTCGCATCCCTTGCAGATGCAGCTCTTTTGAATATGACCGGAGGCTTTGACCAAACCGGCCAGATCAACCGGATCGTCTTTTCTATTCAGTTGTTTCTTCCGAGCATGCAGAGCTGCTCCGTACGCCCCCATCATTTCAGGATAGTCGGTAATCATTACCTCTTTCCCTGTCTCCAGTTCCAATGCCCTGATAACAGCAGGGTTACGGAATGTACCCCCCTGAACCATGATATGATCTCCGAGCTCGCTGATGTCTTTAATTTTCAATACTTTGTTAAGACAGTTTTTAATAACGGAGTATCCGAGTCCGGCAGAAATATCGCCTATCGAAGCCCCCTCACGCAGCGACTGTTTAACCTTTGAGTTCATAAATACGGTGCAGCGGGTGCCCAGGTCACAGGGCGCATCTGATCTGCATGCCAGCCCGGCAAAACTTGCTGCTGAATGATTCAGGGTGTGGGCAAAGGTTTCTATAAATGAACCGCAACCTGATGAACATGCTTCATTGATCTCTATTCTGGCAATGGAATGGTTTTCAACAAACACGGCTTTCATATCCTGCCCGCCTATATCAAGGATGAAAGATATTTGGGGATTGATGGTCACGGCTGCCGTGTAATGTGCAACGGTCTCCACCAGACCGTAATTCAGATTAAAAGCATCTTTGATAAGGTCTTCGCCGTAGCCGGTGACACAACTCCCTGCCACGACTACTTTTTTTCCTGCTTCTTCTGCTTTTTTCTCCAGCTTTTGTAATCCTTTGGTTACTGTTATAAGAGGAGTGCCCTGGTTTTTTTCATAGAAGTTGAATATCATCTTCCCCCGGTTGTCAAGAAGGATAATTTTAGTGGCGGTAGATCCACTGTCAATGCCAAGATAACATCTGCCGGTATAAGCCTGATTTAACTCAATCCGGGGAAGCTGGTTCTTCTTTTTTTCCCTGTTCCATCTGACAAACCCGGTTTCATCACGGAACAGGGGTTTAAGCGGGTGCGATTCCCTGTGTTGTTTTGTTCTGCAAGTCTGGCTGAAAATGGAGATGATACCGGGTACAGAGTTTTCCACTCCTTTGGATGAGGCAGCAATGGCTGCTCCCCATGCGGGAATTAATTCGGGATTATCTGGTAAAACCACCTGGTTCTCCTTAAGTCCGGCAACTTTCGAGAAGATTTGCTTCAGTACGGGGATATGGGCAAAGGGCCCTCCACACAACAATACTGGAGGTTCGAGTCCGCAGCCCCTGGAGAGAGTGGTTATAACCTGCATGCTGACAGCGTGAAAAACCGAAGCTGCAATATCTTCAAGGCTTACATTCCTGCTGAGCAGATTCTGGATATCGGTCCTGGAAAAAACACCGCAGCGGGAAGCGATAGGATAAATGGTGGTAGCATCAAGTGCAAGCATGTTTAATTCACTCACGTTTTTGGCCAGCAGCGAAGCCATCTGATCTATAAATGAACCTGTTCCTCCGGCACAGCTGCCATTCATGCGCATATCGGGCATTTTACCCTTACGGAAAAAGATCATTTTAGCATCCTCACCTCCAATATCAACCAGGGTCTTAATGTCGGGAAATTTTATCAATGCCAGCCTGGAGGATGCCACCACTTCCTGAAGGAAAGGAAGGTTTAGACGCTCTGAAATTCCCATGCCTGCCGATCCGGTAATCAAAAAGCGAACCCTTCTGTTGCTGAATTCCGATTTCAGGCAACCGAGCATTTCCAGTCCCGCCCCGGTAATATCGGCAAAATGCCGCCGGTAATCCTTGTAGATTATTTCATGGTTATTATCGGTTGCCACTACTTTTATGGTAGTTGAACCTGCATCAAGACCTATATTGATTATCCCGTCCATGAATCCGTTATTGTTGATACCAAAAGGTAATTAATAATATTTATGCATTCAAATATTTTCATGCATTTTTAAAAATTTTTTGATAATTTAATTCCTGATTTATTATTTTTTGATACTTAATTGCATTTGAAAGTGTGTTGAACTATTTTTGAGGTCCCCCTGTTAATTAAAAAACAGGTTAAAAAATGTCAAAAGGAAACATACTGATTGTAGACGACAGCAGGAATGTGCTGGTTGCTCTTGAGATGTTGCTTTCGCAGGAATTTGAGAAGGTAAGCTCAATCTCATCACCCAACAGGCTGATCTCAGAGCTGCGGCAGAACCCCTACAACCTGGTTCTGCTGGATATGAATTTCAAGTCCGGAGCCAACACCGGAAATGAGGGCATTTACTGGCTCAATCGCATCAGGGAAGACAACCCCGACATCTCGGTGGTGCTGATGACCGCCTACGGCGATGTAGAACTGGCAGTCCGCGCACTGAAGGCCGGTGCGACAGATTTCGTGCTCAAGCCGTGGGACAACACCAGGCTCCTGACAACTGTCCGTTCCGCCGTTGAACTTAACCTCTCCAAAAGAGAGATAAAAAATCTCCGGCAAAAGGAGAGGGAGCTCAAGACCAGCATGAACCGGTACGACAAGGAGATAATAGGCTCTTCCGTGCCGATGACCACCGTGCTCAGGACAGTTGATAAAGTGGCCGCTACCGATACCAACGTGCTGATAACCGGGGATAACGGGACAGGCAAGGAGCTGATCGCACGCCGGTTGCACCGGCTGTCGGGCCGCAGCCAGGAGCTGATGGTTTCGGTTGACATGGGTGCGGTATCCGAAACACTCTTCGAAAGTGAGCTGTTCGGTCACGTAAAGGGAGCATTCACCGATGCACGGGAGAACCGGACAGGCAAGTTTGAGCTGGCGGATAATGGCACCCTCTTCCTTGACGAGATTTCCAACCTGCCGCTCAACCTCCAGCCCAAGCTGCTTGCTGCACTCCAGAACAGGGTGATAACCCCCGTAGGTTCCAACCAGGCCATACCCGTTAATATCCGCCTGATATGTGCCACCAACCGCAACCCCGACAAGATGGTTGCACAGGGCCTTTTCAGGGAGGACCTCCTCTACAGGATCAATACAATCAGGATAGAAGTACCCCCGCTAAGGGCAAGGACAGACGACATACCGGTGCTGGCTTCCTGTTTCCTCGAAAAGTACTCTGAAAAGTACGGGAAAAAGCCAATTGAGATCACGGGACAGGCAATGGAACGTATGCTGCAGCACAACTGGCCCGGGAATGTAAGGGAACTCGAACACACCATCGAGAAGGCAGTGATACTGAACGAAACGGGAAAGCTGTACCCCGGGGATATCATTCCGGTGACTCGTTCCGGACATGCGCCCGAACATGACGGAAGCCTCAACCTCGGGCAGATGGAGAAGAGGATGATACTGTCGGCGTTAGGGAAATTCCCCGGCAATATAAAGGCGGCAGCCGGAGAACTTGGCATCACAAGGCAGACACTTTACAACAAGCTGCAAAAATACGGCATAGGATGAACCGTCCAGGAAAATCTGCATAAATATACACTTATGACAAGGTCATTTAATACCAATATCATTGCCAGGATAACCGTGCTGGTGATTGCCGGTATGGCAACAGGATGGTCGGTTGCCGCAGGTGCGCCACCAGAAATGATCATTACAGCCTTTGTCATACTGGTTGCAGCGGCAGTAACCCTTGCCTGGTACATAAACAGCGTAAACAGGATGATCAACTACTTTTTCGAGGCGGTGCGGAATGATGATCACGGACTGGTTTTTGGGCACGGCCAGGGTGACCCGCTGGTAAACAGGCTGGCTGAGAACCTTGAAAGGATAAACGGGCATATCAGGCAGATAAAAGTCGAAAACCTCCGGCAGGAGCAGTATTTCGCCGCGCTGACAGAGCACATCGGCACCGGCATACTCTCGTTCAACAGCGAAGGCTTTGTTATCCATGCCAACAGCAGCCTGAAGAAATTACTGGACATGAAACAGTTCAGCCATATCAGGCAGCTTGAGAAGATAGACGGAAAGCTCGCTTCCGCCGTAAGGCATATAGGATATGATGATGAGAAGCTGATAACGATCAACTCAAAGGAGGGGACTCTTACCCTTCTGGTAAGGTCCACCCTCTTCAAAAGCATGGAGCAGCCCCTTACGCTGGTGTCTATGCAGGATATCAGGAAAGAGCTCGACGAGAAAGAGCTCGACTCCTGGCTGAAACTTATAAGGGTGCTCACACACGAGATAATGAACTCGATCGCCCCTGTAACCTCCCTCTCCGGAAACCTTTGCAGCTACTATATCAAAGAAGGCGAAGCCATTCCGGCAGGGGAGGTGACCGAAAAGATGGTGCAGAACACCATCAGGGGACTGAAGGTGATAAATGAGCAGGGGAGCGGACTGATACGGTTTGTAGAGACCTACAGGAAGCTGACCCGGCTGCCCGAGCCGGTCAGGTCGGCCGTCCGGATAGGCGAGATGGTTGAAAATACGGTGATGCTTTACCGGCAGGAGCTGAAGGAAAAAAATATAAAAGTCACGTTAACGGTTGAAAACGGAGAAATGGAACTCAATATCGATGAGAAGCAGATCATGCAGGTTCTGATAAATCTCCTGAAAAATGCCGCTGAGGCACTTTCCGGCCGTCCCGGTGCGGAAATTGCCATACGGTGCGGCACAAACAAGGGGGGGCAGGCTGAGGTAATGGTGGCGGATAACGGCCCGGGCATCTCCCCCGAACTTATTGATGAGATATTCATCCCTTTCTTCACCACTAGAGAGAACGGCAGCGGTATCGGACTGAGCCTGTCGCGCCAGATCATGAGACTGCACAACGGAAGTCTTAAAGTACGGTCCATCCCCGAAAGGGAAACGGTATTTACCATGACCTTCAATTAGCCGGCAGGGGTATGGGCCAGGCGCTTGCCGGAATTTTATCACGGGTTGGATGTTACCGGAGTCTTACCCGGCAGGTTCTTCAGGGTTACTTCCGTTTATTACCGGGTTCCGATAGTGGGTTGTTGCGGCCGTACCTTTCGTGAGCCTTGATGAAATCGCCTGCTACAATTGCTGAGATCAGTGAAATTTCGCCGGCCAGAATTGTTGCAGCAGTAATTTCGGCAAATTTTCTGCTTTTACCGCTGCCGTAGCAACCAATGATCTCAAGGCACTCGCGTTGCGTCGGAAGTGAAACCCCTCCCCCTATGGTTCCCACCACAAGTGAAGGCAAACTGAGCGACACATACAAATCTCCGCCCACTGCCTCAGCATAGGAATGGCCGACGCAGGATTCAGAAATGTTGGCAAGATCCTGGCCACACGCAAGGAAAAGGGCCGCTATGCCATTGGCTATATGGCCGTTCATTCCCAATGCGCCTGCCAGAAGGTTTCCCATAACCATTTGCCGGTATGTTTTGTCAATTTCCTGTGCCGTGGTATGCAGAAACCTGGAAATGACATGCTCCTTAATCAGAACCTCAGCGGTAACTGTTTTTCCCCTGCCAAGGATAGCGTTAATGTGGGCCGGCTTCTTATCCACTGCCATATTGCTTTCTATGGCATAGCGCACAACCGGATAATTCGCCTTAATGTAATTACATATCTCCTCTGATGCTTTTGAGATCATATTCATCCCCATTGCATCACCAGTTGAAAAACTGAGCCGGAGAAAAACGATTTTCCCCTGAATGTATGTACTGCAGCCAAGGAGTTTACCATGATCTGTAGTGCTTTCAGC
>SLOS01000209.1 GCA_007132365.1 Bacteroidales bacterium
ATGAAAGGTTACTGGAATAACAAAGAGGCTACGGAATCAACAATAGTTGACGGATGGCTTTTCACAGGAGATATGGGTTATTTGGATAGCGACGGATTCCTTTATGTTCTCGGAAGATTTAAAAGCCTTCTTATATCGGACGACGGCGAAAAATACAGTCCCGAAGGTATAGAAGAGGCATTCACAGGGCAGTCGCAGTATATCGATCAATGTATGCTTTATAACAATCAGAACCCGTATACTGTTGCCCTTGTGGTACCAAACAAGGAAGCGCTGAATCGTTTCCTTAAGGAAAAGAGCCTCAAGCCGGAAACAAAAGAAGGACAGGAGGCAATGCTAAAACTCATTGAACTGGAGCTGAATGAATACCGGATAGGAAGGAAGTATGAGAAAATGTTTCCGCAAAGATGGTTGCCTGCCTCAATAGGTATACTGGATGAGGCTTTTACCGAAAGCAACCATTTACTTAACAGCACCCTCAAAATAGTAAGAGGAAAGATAACGGAAAAGTATGAGGAACGGATTAATTATCTTTACACAGTGGAATCAAAAGATATTTGCAATCCTGAAAATATGAAGGCAATCAACTCACTTATGTCAGCAGGTTAATGCACAATTATTTCGTTGGATACATAATAGTAGGTTAAGCTTTCCGTTCAAGTATATAATAATAAACAGGTCACAAAAAAGTTAATGAAGGATTTTATAAGGTTCCTGATCAGCAGGATTTTCTTGAAACACCTTGCCATCATAGCCGGTATAGCTATTTTAATTACACTTTCAGTTTTCATAGGATTAAAGATATATACCAAGCATGGAAAAGCATATGCTGTGCCGGATCTAAGGGGTTTAACGGTTGAAGAGGCAGAAATGGTGACAAGGGCCCGGAAACTGAGATTCAAGGTTTCTGATTCGGTATTTATCAGCCATGAAGCAAGGGGAACTGTGATAGACCAGAATCCTGCACCAAATTTCAGGGTTAAGGAAAACAGAACAATATTCCTTACCATTAATGCCATGAATCCTGAGAGAGTATCAATGCCTGATGTTACCGGTGTCTCACTTCGCCAGGCAAGGGCAATAATAGAAACCAGGGGACTTGAGGTGGGCACGCTGATATATGTACCTGACATTGCTCTCAATAATGTTTTAAGACAGCAATACAAAGGCGAGGACATAAAGCCCGGTGAAATGGTTATCAGGGGTGAAAAAATAGACCTTATTCTTGGAGAGGGTTTAAGTACCCGAACCACTTATGTCCCTGATTTGCTTTACCTGACCCTTGAAGAAGCCAGAAACAGAATACTGGAATCATCACTCAATCTTGGCGCCACACTGTTTGATAACACAGTTGAAACTGAAGAAGATTCCCTGGATGCATTTATATGGAGGCAGAGACCTGAATATGAGATTGATATACAAATACGACTGGGATCAATAATAGACCTGTGGCTATCGGTTGACTCAACACTTCTCCCGGTACCCGATACGATTGATTTACTTATTCCTGATATTTTTGATGACGAAGACATTATTATACGTTAGTCTTATATTATTTATGTATTCTCTTTCTGCATTATCGCAGGAAGTACTTACCGGCCTTGAGGTAAACCAGTCCGTCAGGGAAAGTTATCAACAGCAACCATCTGTAAAGTCTGACGAGACCTCCATGCTGGATATTCCTTTTTTCGATGATTTTTCCACCTCCGACATATATCCCGACAGTGAGAAATGGTCGGACAGGTATGCCTTTATAAATGATGATTATCCGGTAAATCCAATTTCTGTTGGTGTGGCAACCCTTGATGCCATTGACCATACCGGATCGTTATACCAGCATGCAACAACATTGCCCTTTCTGGCGGACAGGCTTACATCTCACAGCCTCCATCTTAACTATCCTGAATCTGACAGCATTTACCTCAGTTTTTTTTACCAGCCCCAGGGAATGGGTGATATGCCGCAGCCTCATGACTCATTGAGACTGGAATTTTATTCCCCCGTAACAGACAGCTGGAGAGTGGTATGGTCGGTCCCGGGGGTCAGCCTGCATGATTTCAGGCTTGTAATGATCCCCGTAAGAGATCCGGATTATCTTCAGGAAGGATTTCGCTTTCGATTCAGCAATATTGCAAGCATTGCCGATAACCGTTTTAACCCCGGTGCCAGGGGTAATGCCGATCACTGGCATATTGACTATGTTTACCTTAACAAAGGAAGGTCATTTGCCGACACCGTATTCAGTGACGTTGCCTTTGTAAAACCTCTGGAATCGCTGCTCAACAATTATTCATCTATGCCATGGGATCAATTCCTTGCAGGCCGGCTTGCTGAAATGGGTTCCGTACTGCCTGTCACCTATCGTAATAACGACATAGTAACCAGAAGCGTCCGAAGGCAGTTTTCAATTTATGATGTTTACGGGAACAGAACTGTTCACAGTTCCTCAGGAGGGACAGTCAATATTGCCCCCGGGGATGTGCACCAATACGATTCCGATGTGGCCTATTCCTTCAATAGTGATAATCCGGATTCTGCCCTTTTCAGGATTACAGCCTGGCTGGTCACCGATGAATTTGACTATAAAGGGAATGACACAGTTATTTATTACCAGGATTTCAAAAATTTTTACGCCCTTGATGACGGGACTGCTGAGAACGGATACGGGCTCTTCGGCGGAGGCAGTGAAAATGCCAGGCTCGCATACAGGTTCAGGGCATACAAGGCAGACAGTCTGAGAGCTATCCGGATTTACTTTAACCAGTCACTTAACAATGTATCCCGCCAATATTTCAGCCTGGCAGTCTGGGATGACAACAATGGCAAACCAGGCAATCTTATCTACAGTCAGGAAGGGGTAAGACCCGAATATGAGGAGGAGCTCAACCGGTTCCACACCTATCAGCTGGATTCGGCAATTTCAGTTTCCCAGGTTTTTTATGTGGGCCTTATACAGACCAATACCGAATTCCTGAATATAGGATTCGATGTGAACAGGAACAACCGTAACAGGATCTTTTACAATATACATGGTGAATGGGTAAACAGCTCATTTGAAGGCTCACTAATGATACGTCCCGTGGTTGGAAGATCATTATCCCATACACTTTTCAGCAAACATGTAGAAAAAAGGGGACTGAAAGTATATCCGAACCCTGTCGTCGATGTGCTGTATATTGACCTTGAAACAGATGTTGATCCGGCTTCTGTGACATATAAACTTTACAACCGTCTCGGACAACTGGTTTATAATGGTAGCGGACTTATTCAAAGCATTGATCTCTCATCTTTCCCGCCTGGAATATATTTTCTTATTACTGAAAGCAGGTCAGTTGAATTCGAAACAAAAAAGATACTGATCACACACTAAGTAAAATTAATTATGGTTGAAGATCTGCCCGGAGATGAATTCAAGGGAAACGAGGACTTGTATGAGCATTTCAGATTTGAGGCAGATCCCGGTCAGAAATTGCTGCGAATTGACAAGTTCCTTGTCAACCGGATCGAGAATATATCAAGGAGCCGTATACAGAGTGCAGCCGCTGCAGGTAACATCATGGTTAATGATGTACCTGTAAAACCCAGCTACAGGGTCAGGCCGGGAGACATTATTACTATAGTTATGGCCTGGCCCCCAAGGGAGATTGAACTGATACCCGAGGATATACCAGTTGATATCGTATATGAAGATGATCACCTTGTGGTTGTAGACAAAAGGGCCGGAATGGTGGTACATCCGGGACACGGCAACTATACCGGCACACTGGTAAATGCACTGGCATGGCGATTCAGGGATATGCCAATGTTCAGGAGCGGGGAATTGCGTCCCGGACTGGTTCACAGGATTGACAAGAATACAAGCGGACTGGTTGTTGTGGCAAAATCGGAGCTGGCCATGAACCGGCTTGCAAAACAGTTTTTTGACAGGAAGACAAAAAGGAAATACACTGCCATTGTGTGGGGACTGCCAGAACCTGAAGAGGGGACGATCGTCGGACATATAGGCAGGCACCTTAAAGACAGGATGAGGATGGATGTTTTTCCCGACGCTTCGGAAGGCAAGCACGCTGTTACACACTACAGGGTAATTGAAAAACTTGGTTATATAAGCCTGGTTGAATGCAGGCTTGAAACCGGCAGGACACATCAGATAAGGGTACATATGGAGCATATC
>SLOS01000357.1 GCA_007132365.1 Bacteroidales bacterium
GCAAACATAAGAATATCTGGTGGCGGACTTCCGGTATTTGATCTTGTCAGCCCTGCCGGAAGGTTTTATGATCTCAAACTTGGTGTTCCGGGGCGGTTCAATGTTGAGAATGCGGTTGCTGCCATCGCGGCTGCACTTATGTGCGGGATGACTGAGGAGAATATCAGGAGCGGACTGGAGAGTTTTCAGGGGATATACAGGCGCTTTGAATTAAAGATCAATATTCCCGGTTGTGTGCTGATTGATGACTATGCACATCATCCGGCAGAACTGAGAGCCGCTGTTTCAGCTGTAAGGGAAATTTTCCCCGAAAGGAAAATTACAGGGATATTTCAGCCTCATCTCTATACCCGCACCCGTGATTTTGCAGATGAATTTGCTGAGAGTCTTAATGCTCTTGACGAACTTATCCTGCTTGATATTTATCCTGCCAGGGAGGATCCTGTTCCCGGGGTTACCTCGGAATTGATATTTAAAAAAGTTAAACTGGAAAATAAAAAGCTTTGCAGCATGCAGCAGTTACCAGCAATAATTGAAAAAATGCATACTGATGTCGTAATTACGCTTGGGGCCGGCAATATTGACACCTTGGTGGAACCGGTAAAAAATATTTTGTTGGACAAAAGCAAAGGCAGGTCATGAGAAAATTGAAGATAATGCTTTTATGGCTTGGGATCATTGCCTACCTGGTATTTGTGCTTGGATTTGTTTCAGGTAAAATGAATGAGCAGGTATGTGAAAAAATCAGCGTGAAAATAATTGACAGCCTTACCAACAGGTTTGTCAGCCAGGGAGATGTTCTGGATATCATCTTCGACGGTGAATCCAGGTTGCTGGGATACCCTTTGAGCACAATTAATACACTTAATCTGGAAAAACTGATTACAAACGAGCCTTTTATAAAATCGGCCAGGTTATATAAAACTGTGAATGGTGTATTGAATGTTGATATTAAGCAGCGACGGCCCATTCTCAGGGTTATAAACAGGAAGGGGAAAAGCTATTACCTCGATCAGGAGGGTTTTGTTTTACCTGTTTCCGCTAAATTCACCAGCAGGGTGCTTGTTGCAAACGGATATATTTCCGAGCCATTCATCGAGGAGAGTACAAGGTCGATATTTGATGCTGAAGTACCGGCCAACAGAAGGAATTCAGTTATCTATGAGCTTTATGAGCTGGCCTCTTTTATTTCAGGCTCAGATTTATGGAGTGCCCAGATTGCCCAGATATATGTGAACGGCCAATATGAGTATGAAATGATTCCCAGAGTGGGTGCTCATGTGATTTACCTGGGAGATGCCCGCAATTATGAGGTCAAATTCAGAAAACTGGAGGCATTGTATTTATATGGTTTTAACCATATAGGCTGGAATAAGTATGAGATAATTAACCTAAAATATGAAAATCAGATAGTTTGTACAAAAAGATAATACTATTATGGGTAAAGAAAACCGGATAATCGCGGCCATTGACATTGGAACAACCAAGATTGTTTCCATTATTGGCAGAAAAAACGAAAACAACAAGCTTGATGTCCTTGCTTTCAGCAAAGCCGAATCAAGAGGTGTTAAACGGGGTACTGTTCTCAACATAGAGGATACGGTTAATGCTATCCGTAAAACGGTGGATGAAGTCAGACAGAAGACAGGCAAACCTGTTTCAGAGGTATTTGTGGGTATTGCCGGCCAGCATGTTAAAAGTATCCGGAACCGCGGTTATATAAACCGCGATTCCTATGACGAGGAGATCACCAGGGCAGATATCCACGCCCTTGTTGATGATATGTTTAAAATACCCATTGATGTGGGCGAGGAGATCATACATGTGCTACCTCAGAGCTTCATTGTGGACAATGAGCATAATATTAAAAATCCGGTAGGTATGACCGGAAAACGGCTTGAAGCTAACTTCAATATCGTGATAGGTCAGGTCGCCTCTGCCAGGAATATTGAAAAATGTATAAGCCGGGTAGGGTTGAAGGTAAAGGACCTTATACTGGAGCCACTTGCTTCAGCCGAGGCGGTGCTTACCGATGATGAAAAAGAGGCCGGCGTTGCACTTATTGATATTGGAGGTGGTACTACTGATCTGGCAGTTTATTACGATGGAATAATCAGGCATACTTCCGTGATTCCGTTTGGCGGAAATGTTGTCACTGAAGACATTAAACAAGGATGTTCAATCCTGTTGCGCCAGGCGGAGCTGCTGAAGATACAGTTTGGTTCGGCACTGGGAGATATTGCACCCGATGACAAAGTGGTAACAATACCTGGTATAAGCGGAAGAGAACCAAAGGAAATCACATTCAAGAACCTGGCATATATAATTCAAAGCAGGATGGAGGAAATTATTGATGCTGCTGCATTTGAGATTGAAAATTCAGGATTTTTTGATCAGCTTAGTGCCGGGATAGTGCTTACTGGTGGGGGTGCCTTGCTTACCCATCTTTCGCAGCTGGTTAAATTTCGCACCGGCCATGATGTTCGAATCGGGTCGCCGAATGAGCATCTGGCAGGAGATCCAGAAGACGAGATCAATCATCCCATGTATTCAACGGCGGTGGGGCTGATACTTAAAGCCTATGAGCATATTGATATTGAAGGTGGTGAGTTTATTTCAGATGAACTGGATCCCGGTGAAGCTGCAGAGGATAAGCCGCTGGCTGAAAAGAAACAGGCCAGGATAAAAAGTACCCTTATGGAACAGCTGAAATCAACCATTACAAGGATATTTGAAGAAGATGACATTAAGATGTGAAAAAAAATTGATAGCTATGACTAAAACGAATGAAATAATAAATTTTGATCTGCCCGTGGAGCGCTCATCAATCATAAAAGTGTTGGGAGTAGGCGGAGGTGGCAGTAATGCAGTCAACCATATGTTCCGTTCAGGTATAAAGGATGTTAACTTTGTTGTGTGCAATACCGATGCACAGGCACTGCAAAACAGCGAGGTCCCTGTAAAGATACAGCTCGGGGAGTCTCTTACCGAAGGCCGGGGAGCCGGGAATAAACCAGAAATAGGTAAACAGGCCGCAATAGAAAATCTTGATGATGTTATTGATGCCCTTTCGGGGAATACCAGGATGGTTTTTATAACGGCCGGAATGGGCGGCGGTACCGGAACGGGTGCAGCTCCTGTAATTGCGAAGGCTGCCAGGGAGATGGGACTGCTGACTGTCGCGATAGTAACCATCCCTTTCAGGTTTGAAGGCAAGGTTCGCATTAACCAGGCCATCGACGGTATTGATGAATTAAGGTCTCATGTCGATTCCCTGCTTGTAATTAATAATGAGAAACTGCGCGAGATTTACGGAGATCTTAAAATCAGTGAGGCATTTTCAAGGGCCGACAATGTACTTACAGGTGCGGCCAAAGGTATTGCCGAGATCATAACGGTTCACGGACATGTAAACGTTGATTTTGCCGATGTACAGACCGTAATGTCCAGCAGCGGGGTGGCTATTCTGGGCTCAGCAACTGCGGAGGGCGATAACCGGGCGCTTAAAGCAATCCAGGCAGCAGTCTCCTCGCCACTGCTTAATAATAATGATATACGCGGAGCAAAAAACATTCTGTTGAACATTACTTCCGGAATTGACGAGGTAAGCATGGATGAGGTTGGTGAGATAACCGATTTTGTAACTGCTGAAACAGTCGCAAATACCAATATTATCTGGGGGACCTGTACTGAGGAATCGCTGGGGGATAAAATATCGGTTACAATTATCGCCACCGGTTTTGAGTCAAATTCCATTCCTGAGCTCTATACCCGCCGAAAGGATATTGAAAAGATGCCGCTGAATGAGTTTCCCACACCTGACAGCGATACCGTTATGGGCGGGTTTACGGTAAGGGAAAGAAAACCCCGGGCATCCGACAACTATGAGTTTGACACCCTTCAGAGAAGAATTGAGTTTGATATTAAAGGAACCGGCAGGGAAGTATTTTCGCTCTCCGATGAGGGTGGAGACCCTGATGAGATGGCAGGATTATCTGAACAGAGGGCGGGCGACCGGGCTGCAAAGCTTAAGGAGGCCGGAAACAGGCTGAAAGAAAAAAACTATCTGAATGTGAATGAGAAGGAGGAAATAGAGGAGATGGAGCGTCAGCCTGCCTTTGAAAGGAAAAAGATAAACATCA
>SLOS01000086.1 GCA_007132365.1 Bacteroidales bacterium
CCTGGCCCGGGGTCACACAACCGGGTTCAGTGAACAGAGATATCGTATCTAACCTCGACTTCGCACAAACTTTCCTTGATGCCATAGGAGCGGATCAACCGGATGATATGCAGGGGGCAAGCATGCTGCCATTACTTAAGGGAGATACTCCGGATAATTGGCGAAAAGAGCATTACTATCATTATTATGCGTATCCCGATTTTAACTCAGTAAAACGTCACTATGGTATTGCAGATGCACGCTACAAACTAATCCATTTCTATTATGATATTGACGAATGGGAAATGTATGACCTGAAAAAAGATCCTCACGAAATGAATAGCGTATATAATGATCCGGAGTATGCAGAAGTCCGGGAAGATTTACATGAGCGGTTAAATAAAATCAGAGCAAAGTATGGAGATTCAGATGAACTGACCAGATCCTTTCTGCCGGACAGGTAGCTTGTCTATGATTCGGTTAATAGCAGTTAATAACTGAGTAGACTTCATTACACATTCATCACTGATACCACTCTATGCCGCGGTTTACCCGGGTGCCAGCCCTTCTTTGGTCATAACCCACCTCTTTCCGGTCATTGACTGAATTCCAATCCCTTTAGTATTACTTGCCGAGGTTATTATCCGGTCGGTCCCTTCGCCCAGTTTAACTGAGTAACCCTCCGGCAGGCTGAGGCGGAGGCTGACACCCCCGAAGTTCCAGGGTTTTTCGGGTTCTGTTGTAAAAAGATTGCTGAAAATAAGGACTGAGTCCCTTAACTCCCAGTTATAGGATACTCTCTCGGCGTTAAGTTCGGCAGCAAGCTGGCCGGGTCCCCTGGCGGTTTTCACCACCGAAAGCTCCGGTTCGGAAAGATTGGTGTGCCGGATGCTGAGTGATGGACGGGACCAGAATGTTTCACCCTCCTGGTCGACGTAAATTCCCCGGACCGGACCATGGGCATGATGGGTCCGCCATCCCATATGGCTGCGAAACTTGAAAAGATCCTCCAGCCGTGTCATGTCTACAGCTTCATCCACCTGCAGATAAAGAGTTTTTGAGGGAGGTGCGGTTATGGTCATATTCTCCTGGTATATTCCGCGGAATGCGTATTTTCTTGATTCAATAAACCCCAGCGTGAACAGCACCGATATGCCGGCTATCCAAAGAATGAGTGCCACAATGCCAAGTCCGCTATCTCTTGCACTTATCCGGAATGTCATTTTAATACCCGTGTAAATAATGGATATAAGCGGTATTATAATCACCAAAAACAGCGCTGCAAGAAAAACCGTCATATTTACAGGCTCGACAAAGGCAGAAAGAAATTGGCTTAAAGGGAAGAAACTGCCGCTGAACCATCCGAGACTGAAGATGGTGGATTGAAAAAAGAATACCCCAAGAAAACTCATAAGAAGAATGAATCCTGCAAATACCAGTGCAACCCCCACCAGTATCAGTACAATCTTGGCAATCACCACAAATATGCGGCCGATTACATGCAGTATCTCCTCAACCGACGACCGCGCCTGCCTGTAACCTTCGGTTTTTTCAATGTTCTTCCAGTTGGCCTTTACATCCTCATACTCCTGCTTTACGGTCTTTTCAATATTTGATACCGTGACCCGTTCTCCCCGCATTTCAAGCCTTTGGGCAATGGAAACCGCCTTTGGTATGGCAATCCACAATACTATATACACAATTGCCCAAACTCCGTGGCCGATGAAAAAAAGGATTACGAAAAGTATCCGGATAATAACAGGGTCGATGCCGAAATAAGCACCAAGTCCACCGCAAACACCTCCAAGAACAGCATTATCCGGATCCCTGTAAAGTCTTCTCGCCGACCTCACAGTTCTCCGTGATCTTTTCGCGCCTTCTTCCGGCTGTTCCGGTTCACCGGGCATCTCGCCGGCCTCTTCCAGAAATTCACTGGGGTCGCCCATAATACCGGTAACCTCATTAACATCTTCAATGGTTATAACCTCTTTTTTCTTTTCTGTTACCCGCGTCTGGAAAAGTTCTGCAATCCGCGATTCAATGTCGTCTATTATCTCCCTGCCTTCATCCTTCCTGCTGAAGTAAAGCTCAACTGTTTTCAGGTAGCTTTTCAGCTTTTCATAGGCATCTTCATCTATGTGAAAGATCAGCCCGCTTATATTAATTTTAATTGCTTTCTTCATCTTGCAATGGTTTTTAGGATTTTGATTTACTGCGGCTGTTGTTGATAGAGTCAACGGCAGAGATCAGGTCCTGCCATGAATTGTCAAGTTCATCCAGAAAGGTTTTACCCTTCTCTGTAAGTGTATAGTATTTCCGTGGCGGACCCTGCTGGGATTCTTCCCAGCGGTAGCTTAGCAACCCGGCATTTTTCTGGCGGGTCAACAGAGGATAGAGAGTGCCTTCCACAACTATCATCCTGGCCTGCTTCAGTTCATTGATAATATCTGAAGCATATGCATCATTATTTGCAAGGATGGATAATATACAATACTCCAGGACTCCCTTCCTCATCTGTGCTTTTGTATTCTCCAGGTTCATAATTACAGGCTCCTGATTAATATATCTGTTATTAAAACAACTAAAGTCATCAAGCTCAGTAACCGGACCTCAGAAATAAGTCCTTCCCGGTAGCCGGGGTGGGAGAAAACAACTTCTCCATTTTCATTGATTGCCTCCATAGTTTTAAATTTTAAGGTTCTTTCTTACATTGTTGAATTCTTCCTTTACAGCCCTGCCTATATTTGATATGTTTACAGGCTCACCTCTCATTTCAAGTTTCTGCGCTGTTGTGACAGCCGGCGGGACTACCAGCCATAGCAACAGGTAAATAAGCACACCTGACAGGGCCCCGATGGCAAGAATGATAAAAATTATCCTTATCCATATAACATCTATGCTCCAGTATGCTGCAATGCCGCTGCAGACACCACCCAGGATGCGGCTGTCAACATCCCGGTAAATCCTTCTGCTGCCCCTGCTGCCGGCAAAGGAACTTTCAGCCTCACCGCTGCTTCCGCCGTCTTCCACCCTACCGGCAAAATCACCGGGTTCACCCATTATCTCAATGACCTTTTCCACATCTTTGATGGTGACAGGCCTGGAGCCGGCAGCCCCTCCCCCGGAGAACAACTCGGCTATACGTAACTCAATATCTGACATTATATCATTTCTCTCTCCCTCATCGGAAAAGTGACCTTCAATTTTATCAAGATATATCTTCAGCAGTTCATAAGCATCTTCGTCGATACTGAAAACCGACCCTCCAAGGTTAATTGTAACTGTTCTCTTCATAATGCAAAATTTTTCAGTCTCATTAATTACGGTTATTCAAAAATATTAATACCTTTTATTGCCTGCATATTTTCATTACAAAGATATGTATTTTTTTTATTACTATGCAATACATAGTACCATATTTTTTAATATTTTTTCTGCTTTATTTTATTATGGATTGATTTACAATTAATTGTATTTTGGATCAAATTTATTACATTTGAGATCAGCAAATTCTCAATTTAAATGAGCATCTATACAGGCACAATAATAAAAATGTCAACTGCTCCCGGTGAAGTTGCCCGTTACGCCCTTTCGTTCGGCAGTGAGACAGCCGACATGAACAGCCTCATCGGAAGAGAGCTTTCGCTGGAATTCCTCAATGAAATATACTGCATTGGCTGCGGGAGGAAAACAGCCAGATCGTTTGCCCAGGGATTCTGCTACCCCTGCCTGATCAGTTCGCCGCTAACGGACAAATGCATCCTTCACCCCGAGTTATGCGAAGCGCATGAAGGTATATCGCGCGATATGGAGTGGTCCAGGTCACATTGCCTGCAGGACCATTTTGTATACCTCTCAGATACGACCGGATTGAAGGTGGGGGTTACGAGAGTGTCGCAAATACCCACCAGGTGGATCGACCAGGGAGCAACGCGTGCGGTATTAATAGCCAGAACCCCCAACAGGTTCCTGGCCGGCTCTATAGAGGTCTTTCTCAAGGGTCATTTCAGGGATAAGACCAACTGGCGCAATATGCTTACAAACAAACAACCTGTCAAACCGGACCTTCTGAAAGAAAAGGAAAGAGCTTTCGGGGTGATGCCGCCGGAGTTCACTCAATATTTAATTGACGATAATGAGATCACATCCGTAAATTTCCCCGTAAGGGAATATCCAGTCAAGGTAACAGCCCTTTCATTTGACAAAACTCCGGAAATAAAGGGTACCCTTATGGGGATCAAGGGTCAGTACCTGATATTTGACGGGGGAAGGGTGCTTAACATCAGAAAGCACAACGGTTACAAAGTAAACATGCAGGTTTAGCAGAATTTACCGTTTATATCTAATAACACATCATAAATTACCATTTAATATGAAAAAATATCAAGCAAGAGCAATTCCAAGAAGGAAATTCATGGAAATGAGTTTTAAGGGGGGACTGCTGATCGCGGCTACACCAAGCCTCATGAGCCACCTGGTTTCATGCAGCTCCCCTGCCCCGTCAGGTCCCGGGCTCGACCTGGAAAAACCGGTGCTCGACAGGGTAATCGCCAAAGCACTTGCCCAGGGCGGGGAATTTGCAGATGTTTATCTTGAAAACAGGGTGTCAAGGCAGATCATAATGGAAGAATCGCTTTTCAGAAGCGGACTCTACGGTATAGCCCAGGGAGCCGGTGTAAGGGTTGTTTCGGGGGACAGAACAGGCTTTGCCTACACTGATGAGATAACCGAGGAGAATCTGCTGAGGGCTGCCGAAGTGGCCTCATATGTGGCGCGTAACACTGAGTTGACAGTGCCTTTCAATATTGCCGGGGCAGAGCGTGAATCTTTCGTCACCGTCCGCCAGCCGCTTGGGGAGATTGCAGACACCAGGCGTATTGAGATAATGGAAAGAGCCAATCAGGCTGCCCTGGATTACGACCCTCGCATTAAAATGGCAAAGATTGATTATTATGACCAGGTACGCGGAAGGGTTATCGCCAACAGTGAGGGCCTTTACCTTCGTGACGAGCTTCCGCTAATGTTTTTCATAGTTGAAACCCTAGGTGATGACGGCACCGGCCGCCACATGTCACGCATGCGTATCAGTCAGCATTCCGGCTTTGAAATGTTTGAAAAATACACCCCTGAATATGTTGCCCAAAGTGCGGCCCGTGAGTCAATTGCCATGCTGGGCGCTGAAGATGCTCCTGCCGGAATAATGGATGTGGTGATGGAAAACGGCTGGGGCGGGGTTCTTATACACGAAGCGGTCGGGCATCCCCTGGAGGCCGACAACATTGCAAAAGGTATCGGGGCCTTTACAGGGAAACTAGGTCAGAAAGTGGCTACCGAACATTTTACAATGGTGGATGACGGGACAATACCCAATATGAGGGGAACGATCAATTTCGACGATGAAGGCACACCCGCGCAACGCAATGTGCTTATAGAAAAAGGGGTATTAAAGGGTTACATGACTGATATCCTCAGCTCCGGACAACTGGACATGAAACGTACGGGCAATGGCCGCCGTGAAACATTCCGCCACATACCAATTCCGCGAATGACCAATACATTCATTGAAAAAGGGAAGCACAGGCCCGATGATATCCTTGCTTCAACAAAAACAGGACTTTATGTCCAGAGCCTCAGCGGTGGAAGCGTAAACCCCGTAACCGGTGTGTTCAACTTCACCTGCCGCGAAGCATATCTTATCGAAAACGGAAAAAAAACAACCCCCGTCCGCGGAGCCACACTCATCGGGTCCTGTATGGGAGTCATATCGAGCATAGATGCTGTGGGTGATGACCTGGACTTCGGTCCCGGAATATGCGGCAAGGCCGGGCAATCGGCCGAGGTGACAGTCGGTCAGCCTACTGTAAGGATAAGGGGAATAAATGTCGGCGGAAGCCGGGCTTAAGCGGATTTTGTTACTGTTGTTCAGAAGCCCTTATTATTGTTGAATATTTAAAAACAGGATATATGGATAATAAAGAATTAACATCAAAACTGGTTGACAGATGTCTCCGTCTCGGGGCAGACGAGGCCGAAGTTTTTCTTCAGACGGGCAGGAACCTCTCGGTCAGAGTGCGTAACGCCGATATCGAGACCATCCAGGAGGCCTCAACCAGCGGAGTCGGATTCAGGGTTATTGTTGATGGGAAAATGGGTTTCAGCCACTCCAACGATCTTGCTGAGAGGGCACTGGATGACACGATCAGCAGAGCAATTGCCTTTGCAAGGCTTACCACCCCCGATGAAAGCAATGTGCTTCCCTCCGATAAGGGTCATACAGATGTCGATGGACTGTTCGATCCTGAGATAGCACGGGTCAGCATGGACAGAAAGATTGATATTGCACTCGAGGTGGAAAGACTTGCCATGGAAGATCCAAAAATAACCCACAGCTCGGGATCTTCTTTCGGTGAATGGGAAGGAGAGGTTTTTATTACCAACTCGAAAGGAATATCAAACTCTTACAAAGCTTCAATGTGCTCGGTTGGTGTTGGTGTTGTTGCCGAAAAGGGAGATCAGCGAAGGACCGGCGGGGAATGGAGCTCCCGGAGGTTCTTTGCGGACCTTGAACCGCTTGATGAAATTGCAGCAAGCGCCGCACGGAAAGCATGGGAACTGCTTGACCCCCGGATGGTGCCAACCCAAAGGGCCTCCGTTATCTTTGACGCTTCTGTTGCACCATCGCTTTTTGGTGGCATCATTGCAGCTATAAACGGAGAGAGAGTGCTTCAGGGGGCCAGCTTTTTAGAAAACTCCATCGATGAGCAATTTGCATCATCACTGCTCACCATTACCGATGACGGCACAATACCAAAAGGTACAGGAAGTTCTCCCTTTGACGGAGAAGGAGTGCCAACAGCCAAAAGAGTGCTTGTTGAAAACGGGGTGCTCAGAAGTTTCATATATAACACGCAGGTAGCTGCAAGGGCTGGTGTTGAGAGTACCGGCAACGCTTCAAGGGGAGGATATACCAGACTGCCGGGTATAGGGACCCATAACCTTTATCTTGCCACCGGTCAATACAGCCAGGAAGATATCATTGCTGCAACACAACGGGGACTCCTGCTGAAAGGAGTTACAGGATACGGGATCAACCCCGTTACGGGTAACTTCAGTGGCGGCGCCACAGGCTTCTGGATTGAGAACGGCAGGATTGCCTATCCTGTCGAGGGACTGGCTATTGCGGGAAGCGCAGCTCAGATCCTTAACGGTATTGAAATGATGGGAAACGATATCGACAGGAACCGCTCCTTTGCCTCACCAAGTTTCCGCATTGCAGAAATGCAGATCGGAGGGGCGTGATAACCCATGGTAAACAACCAGGGATCCGGTGTAAGCTTAATGAGTAAATCCATTATCCTGGCGGACCGGGGGTTTGGCGGAGAAGGAGCAGATCACGATTAATGGCTGCGACCTTTTTGTCACCTCTTTTTTTTTATTCGTCCCGGTTTATACTGTTTTTATCAAATGTCGGATATAATATATCCAGATAGATAAATAAATTGCCTAATTTTATCAAATAAATAAGTTGGAGTTCTTAAAAAAAGTTCATAAAATGTCTAATTAATAAATAAACCTGTTATGAAAACAAAACTATGGCTATTTCTTATTATTATCGGATTCGCCTTTTCGGCCTGTGAAAAGGATGATTCTGTAAGAAAAGGACCACCCGATCATGCAAAAGCAAAGGGCAACATTACTGCTAACCTTAATAATGGCGGTGACAATAATGATGGTATTGAGAATGGAGTAACTCCATTAATAGCCGGCCGACACTTTGAGGTTGGAACGGTAACTGTTGAATTTGATGGTGATTATATATTGGTTACATACGATATCGATGAACCAGGCTGGTACATAACTGAAACTCACCTTCATGTTTCTATAGATAAAGAAGGTATCCCCACAAATAATCCAGGAAATCCCATGATTGGGCACTTTGAATACAGTGATGATTATGACCCTTATGACGAAGTTTTAACTGTTACGTATGAAATTCTCAGAACAGACATTGATCCGGATCTGGAATTTGAATGTTACGCTTTTGCCGCTCATGCTGTAGTCGCAACAGGTAAAGGTGATATTGCCGGTCTGGATGATTTTAATGCCAGATTTCCAGAAGGCCCGGTAAAAGTTCAGATAGCCAATGGACCGAATCCCGGTAATATGGCTTATTTTGAAAATATCACTCTAAGCGGCGGGTCATTCCTCGACCGTACCTATGACCTCGGGTGGTGTGTGCAAACAGGTATTAGGGTTGCCAACCCGGGAACTGCCATGGCATACAGCAGCTATGATTTACCCGATGATGTTTTCCTGGTTAATTATCCTGAAAACTTTGACAAGGTTAACTGGCTTTTAAATAATATTTCTGCCAACGATTTTTGTCATGAGCTCGAGCAGGATATCACCATGGGGGACATACAAATGGCAATTTGGGCTCTTATTGATGGTGGAGAACCGGATGGTTTGGAATACGTGACACCATTTTCTGCGGATATGGTTGATAAAATTGTTAAAAAGGCCCAGGCCTACGGCACTGGTTTTAAGCCGGATTGTGGTGAACTTGTTGTAATTGTTCTTGATTACGGGAAAGATGCTCAAAACATAATTGTCGGGTATCCTCTTCCTTGCTTCCGGAAAGAAACAGCCTGGGGTGCTGGTGATACTTTTGTCGATAGAGGAAACTGGGCAATGTATTTTTATTCATGTGACAATTGATTAATTTCTACCGGCTTAATGAGAAATCCTGCGTTATCAAACGTGGGATTTTTTTTTAGTCATTCCGAAAGTGCCCGCATGTTAAAATAAATACTTATTTTTAAATCAGACAGATTATAACGCCTTATAAAAGAATGGTAAATTTTAATAAATGACGGTAAAAATAGCAGATATAAGGCACTTGAATGATCTGGAAAATTATGAAGGGGAGTGGGATACCCTTATCCAAAAATGTCCCGGATCAGTGCATACTCAATCTTATGCCTGGATCAATGCTTTTTTACGCTATTCCCTGCATCCTGAGGAAAAATGGATTTGCCTCCTTGCCTATAAATACGGAGAACTTGTTGCGGTTTATCCCCTGTTGATTAACCGCAGGATTGGATTCAGAGGATTTTATTTTCAGACATTTAAAACCCCATATGAGCGTTTCCATACAATTCGTGTTGATGGACTAATGTTACCTGGACACGAAAGTATACTGGAATTACTTGTTAATTACCTTCGCAGGTCCTTTAAAGCTTTTCCGCTTATTCACATTCCCGGTATTACCAGTTTTTCCTGCTCAATGTTATATTTTAAAAATGACCCGAGAAATCTGGATTTTTATAAAAAGCCGGATGGAGCGGAAAATTTTATCACTCTTCCTGAAAGTCATCAAGTCTATCTTTCAAATTTAAAGTCCATATTTAAAAAAAAGATGCATCGCAGGTTCAGAAAATTAGAAAACAGAGCTGAAATATCTGTTATTACGAGGGATATCCGGAGAACCAACGAGGAGAATCTTGAAATATTTAAACAAATTGAAAACAGTGGATGGAAGGGTGACAGAAAAACATCTATTAAATCAAGGCCAGGAAATTCAGAATTATATCTCAGCGCCACAAATAAGTTCTATGAAAAGGGCTGGATCCGTTGGAGCTTCCTGGAAGCTAATGGAGAAACTATTGCCGCCAGATTGTTTACCAGAATTAATTCATTAACAGTCTCATGGAAAACAGCCTACCGGGAGGACCATTCTGTTTTTGCTCCCAGCAAAATTCTTTTCTACAAATGCATAGAAGATTTTTATGCATGCGGGGAGATGGGTGAAATAAACTTCATGAATGTTAAAAGCTGGTTTAAGGATTGGAATGTAAATGAAAGATCATTGTATAAGATAACAGTATTTCCCCGGAGCTTCTTTCTTTCTCCGTTGATTAAATTATATCTAAGGATAAAATATAAATAGCAGGTTTAATCTTAAAATATTAGTAAAGGTGATTGTTGAAAGGGTTGATAATTCAAAAAACTGGGATGAGGAACTGGCATATTTCAATGGAGGTCTGTTTATGACCAGTGCATGGCTTTCGGCAATATCAAATAACGACATAAAGCCCGTGTATCTCAGGTTCATTCAGGATGACAAACCTATGGCAATAGCTGGTGGAATAGAGGTTTTAGTTGGGAAAGGGCCGGCAATGCAATTGTTGTTTTATTCAGGTATAGCTTCAAGTTCAAAAGATTCTTTTTTAATAAAAAAATGCAAATACGAGCTTTACAGATATGCACGGGAAAACGGTTACCAGAGAGTTGTAATGAAATCTTATGATAATCAATCATATATTCCGGCAAAGATCAGTGAATTCAAAGAGCTTGAGAGAATGGAATATATATTTCGTTTTAATAATTATAAGGATCCGATGATTGATGGCTTTTCCAGGTCTTTAAGGCGCAAAGTCAGGAAAGCCCAAAGGGAAGGGACTGTTCTTAAAAAAAGTTATTCTGTTGAATTGATAGAAAAGCTGTTCAAATTAATAAACGAAACGTATAATATAAGACAATCAAAAGGATACGGGGCATATGTCTATCTATTTCTGCCTTACTTCGGAAGGAATGAGATTGAGAGGCTGGTTAGTGGTAAACATGCTGCGTTATATTATGCTGAGAGGCAAAATGAAATATTAAGCATAAGCCTTGTTTTTTCTTATCAAAATAAAGCCTACGGAATTCTTATGGGCACAAGCCGCAATGGTTATAAAGCCGGGGCACCCTCATTTATGAGTTATGAGCTTGCATGCATGTTGAAAGAACAGGGGTATGCATATCTTAATATCGGAGGTGTCCAAAGAGGTATTAAACACAAGGGGTTAAAAGATTTCAAAGATAGTCTTGGTGCAGATATAGTAGCATCCTCTGAGGAGGTTACAAATTTCCTGAATCCACCACTGAGTTTTCTGAATCCCTTGTTAAATCTTAAACGATTTTTAGGTGATCTCAAAGTATTGCCATGGAGGTTAAAAAAATTAATCATTGATATCATTGATCTTATTTTAAAAAAAAGAGATCAGCTTTCTTAGAAACAGAGATCAGTTTTACAAACTTTTCATGATCTAAGAGATATTATTCAAACAGTCTCCGGAAAAAAATACAGACTTATTATATTATAAAATCGCATCCAAATAAAAAAAGGCTGCAACCTTATATCGCTGCAACCCTTTGATTTTATTGCTCCCCCTCTAGGACTTGAACCTAGGACCCCCTGATTAACAGTCAGGTGCTCTAACCAACTGAGCTAAGGAGGAGTGACATGGTGAATATAACTCAATTTGCGAATGCGAAAATAACAGCTTTTGTTCAATTAACCAATATATTTGTAAAATATTATTACTATTATCTGATGAATTTAATTATCGTTGGAACAGTCGCATTTGACGCCATAGAGACTCCCTTTGGGAAAACAGATAAGATCATAGGAGGTGCAGCAACTTATATCAGTCTTGCTGCCTCATATTTTACTGCAGGAGCCGGAGTGGTCTCAGCAGTTGGTGGAGATTTCCCCCGCGAGTATATCTCTTTGCTGAATGACCATGGCGTTAACACGGATGGACTGGAGATCAGGGAGAAGGAAAAATCATTTTTCTGGTCGGGCCGCTATAATGCAGATATGAATTCCAGAGAAACACTTACAACAGAGCTTAATGTCATTGATGGTTTTAAACCGGTTATTCCCGGCTCTTACCAGGGGGCAGATCTCCTCATGCTGGGGAACCTCTCACCCGATATCCAGATATCTGTAATCGAACAGCTTACTACCCGGCCAAAACTTATTGTTCTCGATACCATGAACTTCTGGATTGAAAATACCCCTGCCGACCTCAAAAGAGTGATCAGCATGGTTGACGTCCTGACTATCAATGATTCAGAAGCAAGAGAACTTTCAGGTGAATATTCACTGGTCCGGGCTGCCAGAAAGATAATGGATATGGGGCCCGAATTTCTTATAATTAAAAAAGGGGAGAACGGGGCGTTGCTGTTTTCAGGTAGCAGAATGTTCTTTGCTGCCGCCCTGCCCCTTGAGGAGGTCTTTGATCCCACCGGTGCAGGTGATTCATTTGCAGGTGGGTTTATCGGTTATATTGCCAGGACCGGTGATGTCAGTTTTGAAAATATGAAAACTGCTATCATTACCGGATCTGCAATGGCCTCGTTCTGCGTTGAAAAATTTGGTACCGCTAATCTGGTGAATCTGAGCAAAGCCTCAATATACAATCGTATTCAGCAGTTTTCCGAGCTGGTGAGGTTCACTGACATAGATATAACCTGATCAGAAAAGACCGAAAAGCTCAGCATCAATCCGGTCAATCACCTTGCTCAGATCTTCGGTTCTTTCGGGAAACTTAACAATATCAACATCAATAACCATAATCTTTCCAAGATTATAGGATGCAATCCATGCCTCATACCTTTCGTTGAGGCGTTTCAGATAATCGAGTCTTATGGAGTTCTCATACTTTCGCCCGCGTTTCTGAATCTGGTGTACCAGGGTAGGCACCGAAGCTCTCAGGTAGATGAGAAGATCCGGTGGCTGCACCAGAGAGCTCATAAGATTGAAAAGGGTAAAATAATTTTCAAAATCCCTGGTCGACATAAGCCCCATTGAATGAAGGTTGGGAGCAAAAATATAGGCATCCTCATATACAGTGCGGTCCTGAATAACAGTCTTATCCTGTTTGCGTATTTCCAGGATATCGTTCAATCTGCTGTTCAGAAAATATATCTGCAGGTTGAATGACCAACGCTGCATATCTTCATAAAAATCATTAAGGTACGGATTGTCATCAACATTCTCATAATTAGCTTCCCATTTGTAATGTTTGGAAAGCAACCCGGTAAGAGTAGTTTTTCCGGATCCAATATTTCCGGCAACAGCAATATGCATATGGATATCTTGTATTTCAGCCGGCATTATTTCCCGGCCGGGATAATTATAAATATTACGTGACAACTAAAATAACACTTTTTTGGCGAAATTCAACGAATCCTGTAAACAACAAACTTTTTTCCCGAAAGCAGGAAAAGATGTTTGGGCTGCAACATAGCATAATTAGTTTTAATATCCGGCAGCTCAAGGATTTCTTCCTCTCCGCTATCAATATCAAGGCTGTGCAACTCTCCATCACTGAAATAGATGATTTCCCCGCCCATAACCTGAAACTGTTCAGGTCCCGAATATGGAATGGTTTTCAGATAGGAAGCAAAACGGTCAAATACGAGAATTCCCTTTCGGGGAATATGCAGATAAAGCTGGTTTTGTGATTCAGTCATAAAAACCGGTTTCCCTAATGACCCGGCAATTGAACCCAGTATCATGCTCTGATGTGTAAGACGCAGTTGATCATCAAAATAGATAAGCCGATTGTCGCGGTCGCTGAAGACCCACAGGCCTCCCCTGCCTGAAGAACAGACAAGGACAGCCTGCTCTATTCCAAGGTCTGACAGATTTACCGGGGCTCGCAATCGGGATAATTTATTGTCAAGAAATATCACCCTGTTAAAGTCCCTGTAAAATAACATTATCTGTAAAGGGTTTGAAACATCTGCTGAAGTAACCGGGCCTGCGGCAAACGATCCGTACTCAAGGATCCTGTATGGCTCTGCTTCAACTTTGATTATCTTGTGTCTGTCTATAAAATAAATGTTTCCAAGATGATCAGTGTAAAACCGGTCCGATGGTGCTACACCGGTGTATATTAATTCAATCCCGCCGGTTGGCAGGATAAATATAAGCAGGGGCAATATGAGCCGGAGCAGCATAACAGGAAAATAATTTACATTCTTTTATGTATTTCCAGAAGCTCATCCAGGTACTGCCGGGTATTGGCAAGTCTGGGAACCTTGTTCTGGCCGCCTAGTTTCCCCTTCTCTTTCAGCCACTGGTAAAAAAGTCCTTTTTTCACACTGTGTACAATCGGGGGGTCAAGCGTAATATTTTTGTACCTTTTAGCCTCATAATCAGAGTTAAGAGATTGCAATGCATTATCCAGCATGGTTTTAAAATACTCCATATTTTCAGGCTCTTTCTCAAACTCGATCAACCATTCATGAGCGCCTTTGGAAGTATCGCTCATAAATACTGGTCCGGCAGTATATTCACTTACCTGGGCACATGTTTTTCTGCATGCAGTTTTAAGTGCGTTTTCGGCATTGTCAATTATCAGTTCTTCTCCAAAGGCATTGATGTAATGCCTGGTGCGACCCGAAACTTTAATCTTGTGAGGATAGAGTGAGGTGAAAATAATCGTATCGCCTATTATATATCTCCACAATCCCCCGTTTGTAGTGATTACCATTGCATAGTTTTTCCCGGTTTCAACCTGACCGATGGATAGTGTTTCGGGCTGATCCTGATCAAGGTTTTCCATAGGAATGAATTCATAATATATACCATAATCAAGCATTAGCAGCATATCGTCCCTGTGAGGTTCATCCTGTATGGCAAAAAATCCTTCCGATGCATTGTAGGTTTCAAGATAATTCATTGAAGAGGAGGGGATAAGCTTTTCAAATTGCTCACGGTAAGGCAGGAAACTGATACCCCCGTGCATAAAAAGTTCAAGGTTCGGCCATATTTCAAGAAGATTGGTTTTGCCGGTCTTCTCCAGGATATACTTTATGAAAACCAGGTTCCATGAGGGCACACCGGCCATATTAGTGACATTTTCATAGAGAGTCGCCTCATAGGCCATCTCAAGCTTTTCTTCCCATTTCTCCAAAAGGGCAATTTTCGTATTGGGCGTACGGATAAAGCTAACCCAAAAAGGAGTGTTTTCAAGCAGGATTGCCGAAAGATCACCATAAAAGGACTGGTTGTGGAAATTATTGACCTGGTGGCTGCCCCCGATTGTCAGACCCTTACCCGAAAAAATGAGGGTCTCGGGATTATTGTTTGTATAGATGGCCAGAATATCCTTGGCTCCCCTGAAATGACACTCTTCAAGAGCCTCCGTGCTAACTGGAATAAACTTGCTTTTATCACTTGTAGTTCCTGATGACTGGGCAAACCACCTTATCTCTCCCGGCCAGATCAGGTTTTCCTTGCCCTCCCTTA
>SLOS01000373.1 GCA_007132365.1 Bacteroidales bacterium
GTATATGATAATGAATACTGGGACAATTACAAAAAGGTGAACGAGATATTCAGGGATGAGATGTTAAAAGTAATCAGACCTGATGATATCATATGGATACATGATTATCATCTTATGCTTTTGCCGCAGTTATTGAGAGAAAAGGCGTCAAACCCTGTCGGTTTTTTTCTTCATATACCCTTTCCGGTGTATGAGATATTCAGGCTACTCCCGGACGAGAGTCGCCGCGGAATATTGAACGGGCTTCTTGGCGCTGATCTGATTGGATTTCATACTCATGATTACTCACAATATTTTCTCAGGTGTGTGATCCGTATACTGGGAATTGAGCATCGTTTGGGGCGAATAGACATGCCAGGCAGGGTTGTGAAAGTTGATACTTTTCCAATGGGAGTGGATTATGATAAATTCAACAGGATGATAACCCGCAGTTCCTATCCCGACCAGTCACCCGACAATAAAGTAAAAAATGTCCTTTCGGTCGACCGGCTTGATTATTCAAAAGGTATTATTAACCGTCTGGAGGGATTTGAATTGTTTCTGCGTAAAAATCCACGCTGGCATGGTAAAGTCAGCATGAATATGATAGTCGTCCCTTCCCGCACCGGAGTGGATTCCTACCAGGAAATAAAAAGCAGGATTGATGAGATGGTGGGACATATTAACGGGGAATATGGTAATCTTAAATGGATACCGGTGATTTATCAGTACACCTCATTACCCCATGAAACACTGGTGTCGGTTTTCAGGATGAGCGATGTGGCCCTGCTTACTCCTTTGCGTGACGGCATGAACCTTGTAGCCAAGGAATACATAGCTTCCCGAAATGACAGGAAGGGTGTCCTGATATTAAGTGAATTTACAGGTGCATCGAAGGAATTGAGCGAAAGTATTATAATAAATCCCAACAGCATTGATGAAATAGCAGAATCATTAAAGTATGCGCTTGAAATACCCGAGCAGGAGCAGATAAGGAGAAATGACATAATGCAACTAAGGCTTAAAAGATATGATGTTACCAAATGGGCCTCTGATTTTGTGAATTCACTGACTGAAATCCGGGATGTTTCTGAACGCTCTTTCACAAAGAAATTTTTAACTAATGATTCTGTAGGTAAACTGGTAAGCGAATACAGAAATGCGTCGGCAAAATTAATAGTTGCCAATTATGACGGGACACTTGTACCTCTTGTTGATAATCCCGAATCTGCCTTACCCTCCGGCGATCTCATCAAAACTCTTATACATATAAGTGAAAAACCCGGCTCGGAAATTGTTATAATCAGTAGCCGGAGCAAAGAGGATCTTGATAAGTGGCTGGGTGATATTCCTGTAAATATTACTGCAGAAAACGGCTCATGGATCAGGGAAGCCGGGGCAGCAGAGTGGACCCAGCTGAAGCCCCTTTCGGGAGACTGGAAAGAGGATATATTACCAATTCTGGAGATATATACAGACCGTCTCCCCGGGTCACAAATAGTTGAAAAGGAATATTCGCTGAGTTGGCATTACCATAAATCGGATATCATGCAATCCTCTTTTACAGCTAAAGAGCTGATGGATCATCTTATCAGCATAACAGCAAACATTGATATTCAAATAATCCATGGAAGGAAGGTAATTGAAATCAGCAGTTCAGGAATCAACAAGGGTGATCTTGCCAGGCACTGGCTCAAAAACAAAAAATATGATTTCATTCTTGCAATTGGTGCAGGCTGGAGTGATGAGCTTTTGTTCCGGGCACTACCGGAAAATGCATACTCCATTAAGGTGGGCCTTACGCAGACCGAGGCCAGGTATATTCTGGACAACCAGGAGAAGGTAACTGAATTAATGAAAAGCTTATGCTGATTTGTGGAAATTTTACACGCTAACTCCGGTAATTGTCCTTTTTAATGTACATTTTTATGATCCTTCGAAGGAAATTATCATGATAAAAAATATTAAAGTATTGATTTATTGCTTATTGAATAGCAGACAATATTTACGGTACAGCTATTGTTATCTATAGAGCTGGGCTGGTGACCGGTCCTAAATAATTGATGTTTAAATCTTAATTTATTTATCATGAAAGAATTGCTGGTCAATGTTGTGTCGCCTGTCAGGGCCCAGTTGTTCATGACCTATGCTGCATATATAGCCAGGGATCTGGACCTGACCGTGAAATATCTTAATGTTATTACGCCGCCAACATCGTCTCTCGGACTGCCGGGAAGTCTTAATGCTGCAGCTGCAGTTAATCAGAGAGATATTGAAAAACAGGTAAAAAAAATAAAGCACCATTTCGATCTGCAAATAGATAAACTGAATGCGTCAGATCCGGATCTGCCCCTGCTCGAATATAATGTTGAGATTGGTTTTGCTCCTGAAATAATGGAGGAATATTGTAGCAGCAAAAGGGTTGACACTGTTATGCTGAGCGGTTCCAAAGAACACTCATGGTTATCTGATGATTCCTATAATATTAATGTTATCAGAAAAATTAAGTGCCCTGTCTGGGTAGTCCCCGAAGGAATTACCTACAGGCCCTTTTCCGAAATTCTCTATGCCACCGATTATCACAAAGAGGATATTCCAAATCTAAAAATACTTACAAGATTCGCTTCCAGATTCCCGGCTAATATTACTGCTGTCCATATATCTGAAAACACCGATTTTGAAGAAAAGGTAAAGGGAGAGGGCTTTGCCTCGATGATCAAAAAAGAGACGGGCTATGAAATGATATCTCTCAAAGTGATTCCTGAAAAGAAAGGCGAACCCCTTGTTGAAGAGCTTCACGATTTTGCCCTCATGATAGATGCAGACCTCATAGTATTGTTGAGGGAAAATCGTGGTTTCATTGACAGGCTGCTCCATGGTAGCAGATCGGAAAAGATTGCCCTTCAAACCCAGCTTCCTGTTCTGATTTATAACGAAGAGAGGGGATAAATCTGCAATCTGATCGTAAATATTCGCTTAAGATAAGCATCATCAGATTTTCTTGGGGATTTGAGTTATCCGGGCCAAAAAAATTACATCTCCCTGACATCAAAAAAAGCTCCGCTTTCTTCCCTTAATGCTTTTTCCAGGGATTTTGCCAGAATTTGCGCAGCTTCGCCGGGTTTTGGCATCTGACCTGAGGATTTGGCCTTTTTAAGCTTTTCAAGGGAGGGAAACCGGTGATCGTCAGGCAGTGAATAAATATAATCCTGCATTTCACTGTCAATAAGTCCGGGAGCAACAGACGAAAAATGGGTTCCGGGCCGTTCCCGGGAATAGAGCTTTATCATCATATTAAGTGCGGCTTTTGATATAGAATAAGCGTTCCAGCCACGGTTACCATATACCGAAGCTCCTGAGGAGATTGCTGCAATCTGATCGATCGATTCAAGATTTGCGAAAAGAAGATCGATAAGTATTTTGTTTGACCAGACATTAATGTCCATTATCCTTTTTATCTCTGCCAGACTGCATTCTTTCATGTCTTTTATCTCAGCCAGAACTCCTGCATTAAGGACTGCCAGGTTCAGCCTGCCTGCTTTTTTGAGAAAGCCGGGGATTGTTTTTTCCATTTCATCGAAATCAGAGAGGTCCTGGGAAATAAAATGAAAGCCTGTGTATTTTTCCAGCCTTTTGTTTCTGTTTCTGCTGATACCATAAACAGTGTGCCCGTTTTCAAGGTAAAAGGCTGCCAGTGCACCGCCAAGTCCCTTGCTTGTTCCTGTAATTAATATCTTCATATTGTAAATTTAGAAAAAAACATCGGTCTTATCCCTTAATTTTATTTATTTTTATTGTCTGTTAACCTGCAAATACATCCTTAAAAAATCAATTAAGCCGCATTTTAATAATATCTTCTGAAGTGTAGAATGAATACGAAACCATTTAATGACCTTTCCAGATTGTGTATTCACACAATTACCACCAGGCCTCTTGATATTGAGTGTGCCGCTGAGAAATATGCTTCACTCGGGGTCAGGGGGATTACCGTTTGGAGGGATGCAATCGGAACACATGGACCGCGACTGGCAGGCAAAATAATCAGGAGATCAGGCCTGGAGGCTGTTTCTCTTTGCAGGGGCGGTTTTTTCCCTTCGGTTGATACAGGTAAAA
>SLOS01000044.1 GCA_007132365.1 Bacteroidales bacterium
AAGTTTCATAATCTCTTCAGGCGTTCTGGTTTTTGATACTGCAACCACCTTTACTCCAGGAGGAACCTCTCCGGTAAGTTTATTTATGTTGGCCGATATATCCATAGAAATCAGTCAAGCAAATGAACAACCAGTCCGCTCCTGAGTTTAGGCTCAAACCAGGTTGTCTTGGGCGGCATGATATTACCGGTATCAGCTATATCCATTAACTGTTTCATTGTAACAGGATAGAGAGCAAATGCCGCTTTCATTTCTCCGCTGTCAACCCTCTTTTTCAGCTCGCCCGGTCCCCTGATACCGCCCACGAAATCTATCCGCTTGTCGGTCCTCAAATCCCTTATAGCCAATATTTTATCAAAAACCAGGTCGGATAGCAAGGTTACATCAAGGCATCCTATGGGATCTCTGTCATCGTATGTACCAGGTCTGGCAGTGAGCGAATACCAAATGCCTTCAAGATAGAGCGAAAAATTATGCAGCCGTTCCGGCCGGTAAATCTCTGTGCCCTTCACTTCAATATAAAAAACTTCATCCAGTTTCTCCAGAAAACCTTTTTCATCGAGCCCGTTCAAATCTTTTACCACCCTGTTGTAATCAATTATGTTAAGCTGTTTGTCGGGAAAGTGGACCGCAAGAAAAAAATTGTACTCCTCATTACCTGTATGGCTGGAATTGGCTGCCTTTCTCTCACTGCCCACAAGTGCTGCTGCAGCTGTACGGTGATGACCGTCCGCTACATAGGTACAGGGCACATCATCAAATAACCCGACCAGCTTATATATCACAGTTGAGTCGTTTATAACCCAGAAATGATGCCCCACTCCGTCGTCTGCAGTAAAATCGTAAACAGGATCATTCTTCCGGGTATACATTTCGACTATTGTATCTATTTCAGGCACTGCCCTGTATGTAAAGAAGACCGGCTCCATATTGGCATTGGTAACCCTTACATGCTTCATCCTGTCCACCTCTTTTACTTTTCGTGTCAGTTCATGCTTCTTAATCCTGTCATTCATATAGTCCTCCACACCGGCACATCCCACCAGTCCGTACTGACGTTTACCTTCCATGGTCTGAGCGTATATATAAAGACACTCTTCTTCATCCTGAACAAGCCATCCCTGATCGCGGAATTTTTCAAAGTTTTTCCTGGCAGTATCATATACCAGCGGGTCATATTCTCCGGTTCCCGGCGGACAGTCAATTTCAGGCTTAACAATATGAAGCAGTGAGTAAGGATTGCCCTTTGCTTCCTCGCGTGCCTCGTCTGAATTGAGCACATCATATGGCCGGGAGGCAATTTCTCTGGCAATATTCACAGGTGGGCGCAATCCTATGAACGGTTTTAATATGGTCATCAAAAAAAAATTACAGATTGGAAAAAATTAAATATTTACCTGATAAGTCCTGTCATCATTTTCAAAAAATCCCACTATCTGCCTGGCGGCAGCAATACCCGCGTTGATATTGGCTTCGGATGTCTGTGCCCCCATTTTTTTCGGGGTAAAGAAATACCTGCCGGGATACTTTTCTGATATCTCATCAATGCAATCGGGAGCAATATCTGAAATATATTTAAAATCAGGTCTCTCGGCAAACATCTTCATCAGTGAATCCTCGTCAACTACCTCTTTTCTGGCGGTGTTTACCAGTGTGGCATTACGGGGCATTCTTTCAAGAAGCTTAAAATCAATAGATTTAATTGTCTGTTCATTGGCTGGAATATTAAGTGAAATATACTGGCAGATCCCAAATAACTCCTCTGCCGAGGCAACACACTTCATTCCCGCATATTCCATGGCAGATCTTTCAACAAACGGGTCAAAACCATATACCTCCATTTCTAACCCAAGGGCGATCCTGGCAACATTCCGGCCAACATTGCCGCATGCATGAACACCCAGTCTTTTCCCCCGCAACTCGGTTCCCGACGTTCCATTAAACTGATTGCGGGCCATATATACCATCATTCCAATTGCAAGCTCTGCAACGGCATTTGAGTTCTGCCCGGGTGTGTTCATTACTGCAATATTCCTGTCAGTAGCAGATACCAGGTCAATATTATCATAACCCGCTCCTGCCCTTACAACGATTCTGAGTTTATCAGCAGCAGCAATAACCTCCTTTGTAACAAGGTCACTTCGCACTATCATCGCTTCAGCATCTGCAGCTGCCTTAATCAGATCATTTGGATCCTTGTAGTTTTCCAGCAAAACCATTTCGTACCCGTTTTCATTAAAAACGCCGGAAATGCCGTCAACAGCAACCTTTGCAAACGGTTTTTCCGTTGCTACCAAAACTTTTCTCATATTTTCAATGGTATTATGTTATTATAAATTGGTTTCTTCAAATTCATTCATCACATCAATGAGTGCCTGGACACTTTCTACGGGAAGTGCATTGTAGACGGAAGCCCTGAATCCACCAACCGATCTGTGACCCTTAATCCCCACCATTCCGCGGGACTGTGCAAAGGAGAGGAAAGCGGCTTCAAGTTCCTTGTATTCGTCGTTCATCACAAAGCATACATTCATGACCGAACGTGATTTCTTTTCGGCAGTTCCGGTAAATATCCTGCTGTTGTCTATGGCGTCATAAAGCATACCTGCCTTACCATGATTCATTTCCTGCAATCTTTTAACCCCGCCAAGATCCTTAATCCATTTCAGTGTCTCCCTTACCGTGTATACAGGAAGACAGGGCGGTGTATTGAACATCGAGCCGTTTTCTATGTGTATACGGTAATCGAGCATAGATGGTATGGCACGCTCAACCTTTCCCAGAATATCCTTTCTGATGACAACGAATGCCACACCGGCAGGGCCAAGATTCTTTTGTGCGCCACCGTATATAATACCGTATTTGGAAACATCAACAGGACGGCTGAATATATCGGACGACATATCTGCCACAAGGGGTACAGGACTGTCGATATCTTCCAGTATCTCTGTCCCGAATATGGTATTGTTGGTGGTAATATGAAAATAATCCGCATCAGCAGGGATTTCATATGATTCAGGGATATAGCTGAAGTTTTTGTCCGCCGAAGAGCCGATTACATCTACCTGGCCAAAGTACTTTGCTTCTTTTATCGCCTTTTTTGCCCATGCACCGGTCTCCAGGTATGCCGCCTTTTTCTGAAGCATATTATAGGGAACCATACAGAACTGCATACTGGCTCCTCCACCGAGGAACAGCACCTCATAATCACCGGGAACACCCAGGAGTTCTTTAAACAATGCAACAGCTTCATCCATAACGGACTGAAAATCTGATCCTCTATGAGATATTTCCATAACAGACAAACCAATACCGTTCAGATCAAGTACTGCTTTTGCTGTATTTTCAATTACTGTGCGCGGTAAAATGGATGGACCGGCGCTAAAATTATGTTTCTTCATTGACTGATAATTAAAGTTTGATTAGAGTTGTATAATATGTTTGCAAATTGCAAATTATTTCTTTAAAATAATCTTGTTTTTATCATTGTTTTAAAATTTAATAATCCTTGTATTCAACCAGAAGATGGTCTTTCAGAAGGGGAATGACCCTCGTACTGTCAGGCGTATGGCAATACTCCATCACATCATCCAGTCCGAGTTTCCTGAGCCTGTGCCTGTGGGCTGCTCTATCCATAAATCCCGTAAGATCGGATCTGGCCATCTGCCATAACTCCCGTGAGGCGACAGCAGAGTCACAATCGGTAAAGAAGTGTCCCGATTCGATCAGGCTGTCTGCAAGTGCTCCTGCAAAAACACTATCCTCAAGATTATACCTGTTCTTCCATCCTGCGCAAAGAACAAGAACATCAGAATCCTCCCCGGTAATCCATTCAGCAAGAGATGTGAGGTTGATAAATGCACCTACCGCAACGTGCCTTGCTTCTGATGCCATCCTGATTGCCTGTGTCCCGTTGGTGGTACTGTAAACAATGGTCTTACCCCTTACCTGTTCAGGATGAAAATTAAAAGGCGAGTTCCCGAAATCGGCAAAATCCAGGACTATCCCATCTCTCTCGGCAGCCACAAGATATCCTTTTTTTTTCCATTCCCTGGCCTCATCAAGACCGGCTACAGGGATCAGGTTTTTAAC
>SLOS01000326.1 GCA_007132365.1 Bacteroidales bacterium
ATGTTTGTATTGTCGAGGGTGTCGTTCATAAAAGGTGTGAGCTGTATTCAACCGGTTCATTTTTTAAAATCATCAGTTACGGCCTGGCAAGGAATGATCTGGAGGAGATTGGTGAATGGGCACCGGACCTTGTAATTATTGATGAGGCACAGAGAATAAAGAACTGGAAAACGCGGACTGCACAGTCGGTCAAGAAAATAGACACGAAGTATGCACTTGTATTGACGGGAACACCGCTCGAAAACCGCATTGAGGAGCTGCACTCAATCGTTGAGTTTGTAGACCGGTATAAGCTCGGACCTCTTTACAGGTTCCTTGACAGCCACCAGGTGCTGGATGAGCATGGGAAGGTAACAGGTTACAAAAATCTGCGCAGGATAAACAAGACTCTGGAAGGCATTCTTTTACGGCGCACCAAAAAAGAGATTGCCAATCAGCTTCCCGGCAGGATGGACAAGAATTTTTTCATTGAGTTGACAAAAGAGCAGATCAAACGTCACAATGAATATTACGAAATGGTATGCAGGACCGTCAACAAGTGGATAAAAACCGGATTTCTTACCGAGGAAGAAAGACAAATGCTGTTGATAGGGCTCAATTGCATGAGAATGGTATCTGACTCGACCTATATACTCGACAATAAAACCAAATATGGGAATAAGGTGACAGAGATCATTGAACTCGTGTCGGAACTTACAGAAAACCCGGGTAACAAAATAGTGATTTTCAGCCAGTGGAAGAAGATGTTTGAGCTGATCATTGAACAACTGAACAGGAAAGGGCTCTCCTTTGTTTACCTGAACGGAGACATACCCGCACAGGAACGAAACAATATTATCGAAAGATTCAGGAGGGAAAAAGAATTGCATATATTCCTTTCGACCGATGCCGGAGGTGTTGGGGTTAACCTCCAGGCAGCCAACATTATTATTAACGCAGACCTGCCCTGGAACCCTGCGGTGCTGGAGCAGAGAGTAGGCAGGATATACAGGTTAGGTCAGAAAAAATCTATTAACGTTTATAATTTTATTGCCGAAGGTTCAATTGAACACCGCATTCTCTATCTGCTTGATTTCAAAAAGTCCGTCTTTAGCGGAGCGATTGATGAAGACGGCCAGGATAATGTGATGCTGGAAGGCTTTTTAAACTCTGTACGGTCGCTTACGGAAGTTAAGCTTGATACACCTGCTGGCAATACCATTAACGATGATGGCAAGCTCAGGTATAATGCGGAAGTTCAGGTTTCCGGCAGCGCTGTTTCCGACCCCGGTCCTGTTTATACAGGTAAACCGGCAGGCCATAACCCTGTAAATAACATATCAACCCGGAATTCCGAAAGTGACCCTGACTGTGCCATTCAGGAGAGTGTAACCTGTAAAGGCGTCGAAACCGCTAATGGCAAACTAAAAACCGGCCATAAAGCAGGAAATCACGAGCATGAAGGAAATCATGAGCAGGGAGGAAATCATGATCTGAACGTTGGTGAAACCCTGCAATTTCAAGGGGGCAAGCGTCACAAAACCATTTTTGGCATTGTAAAGGAAAAGGTTACCGGGTTGTTCCGGAAATTCTTCAGCCGTAAGGCCGGTTAAACATCATTTAAAGCCGGTTAAACATCATTTAAAGCCGGTAACATCTTCCTTATTAAAATCCCATATCGCCTGGGCCTCAGGTAATGTTTATATAAAACCAGTTCTTACCAGAAAAAGTAGTAAAGCAGCCCCACGATCAGTATTATGCCTGCAGCCCCGATATTAAACACTTTTCCGGTTTTAAACAGTTCCGGGTTAATGTCAAATGATTTTTCATCAACCTTCTTCATTCTGGAATTAAGGATGAAAATCATACCTGTAAAGCCAAATCCCGTAGCCAGCATGAATATTGACTCAAAACCCAGGTGTACAAGTGGGCCTGCAAACAAAATACCTGTGATCAGGGTAATGATACCGGTAATGATAAACCCGTAACCGGTGCTTGTCATGAACCTGGCTTTTTTACCTGCAGGCAGGGTTCCCTCCACAAGATTCCTGTCGCGCAGACTGATTATGGATGCGATAAATACCAGCAGGATGAATACATATCCCATCCTGAGAATAAAAGGCATCTGCGGATAGAGGATCTTTATCACTATTCCTGCAGGTATTGTAGCTATTGCCGTCCATAATGCAGCACGGGTTGTAGCCTGTTTCCAGAACAGCCCCATACCGAATACCACAACAACTCCCGGGTAGATATATCCGGTATATTCCTGTATATACTGGAACGCCTGATCAAGCCCTCCGAGAAGCGGCCTGGCTGAAATTACAGCGATGAGAAGGGCTGTGAAAGCAACTATCCGGCCAACCCTTACAAGCTCTTTTTCTTTGGCATCCTTATTGAAAAATGGTTTATAGATATCCATGGTGAAAATGGTGGATGTACTGTTTATCATGGCCGACAATGATGAAACTATGGCCGCAACCAGCGCAGCAAAAGTCAGTCCCCGAATACCCGCCGGTACAAAATTTTTCAACAGCCAGGGATAGGCTTCATCAGCCCTGCCAATCTCTCCTATATACTGCCTGTTCTCAAGCAATTCAGGATGCTGAAACAGGACGTATGCGGTAATTCCCGGAAGAATTACAATAACAGGTATAAGGATCTTCAGATATCCTGCGAATATGAGTCCCCTTTTTGCATGCTGAATATTCTCTGCTGCAAGTCCCTTTTGAATAATGAACTGGTTGAAACCCCAGTATCCCAGGTTGGTAAGCCACATGGCCCCGAGAATAACAGCCAGTCCGGGAAGGTCCATGAACGCATCGGTCAGTCCCCCGGCCCCGTCAGGCACAATGGTACCTTTCTCCACAATCATTCCAAAATGGGAAGCACTCGCCTTTTCATAAACAACAGAAAGTCCCTGAAAAATACCCTCACCCCCGGAAACGGCATACAAGCCCAGGATAGTAGTAACGAGTCCCCCACCGATAAGAAAAAACACCTGCACCACATCGGTCCACGCCACAGCCTTGAGTCCCCCGTAAATTGAATAAACAGCAGAGAAGGCAGCCAGTCCCAGTATGCCCCACATAAGGGGGATGCCCATGATCCGGTCCATCGCGAGCGCACCAAGCCATATTACTGATGTCAGGTTTACAAAAACATAGACCAGCAGCCAGAATACGGCAAAAGCAACACTGACACTTTTATTGTACCTGCTTTCAAGAAACTGGGGCATGGTATAGATCCCCTTATCGAGAAAGAGCGGCAGAAAATACTTCCCGACAATGATCAGAACGATAGCCGCTATCCATTCATAAGCAGCAATCCCCAGACCAATCCTGTAGCCTGATCCTGACATGGCAATGAAGTGCTCGGCCGATATATTGGCCGCAATCAGAGAAGCCCCGATTGCCCACCATTTAAGAGACCTGCTGGCCAGGAAATAATCCTGCGAAGTACGTTCAACTCCTTTTCTTGAACGCGATACATATAAGCCGATCCCAACTATCATGGCTACATATATGATAAAAACCACGTAGTCGACCGGAGCAAATGCTGCTGTACCCATGGATGATATTTAAAAATGAATATTCAGTAATATATAATCCCCCCGGATTTGCAAAAAACTATCTGCCATTGCCAACCTGAGGGAATTTTTTCTGGAATTCGGAGAGACCGGTAACTTTTAAATTATATACTGATTCAGGATGGCCTCGTACAGTTCCTGCTTACCGCTTATCTGCTCAGGCTCGCCATTTTCAACCGCCAGATCACGCAGATCCTCGAGCGAAAGCTTACCCTGTTCAAACTCGGCACCCTTGCCTGAATCGAAGGACTTGTATCGTTCTTCCCTCATCTTGCGGTATGGTGAGTTCTCAAGAATATCGTATGCAACCTCCAATGCCCTGGCAAATACATCCATTCCGGCAATATGTGAAATGAACAAGTCTTCAGGGTCAGTTGAATTCCGTCTTGTTTTGGCATCAAAATTTATCCCCCCGGTTTTAAACCCTCCTGCTTCAATTATCACAAGCATTGTCTCTACAAGTTCATAAAGATTAATGGGAAACTGGTCAGTATCCCAGCCATTCTGATAATCGCCGCG
>SLOS01000142.1 GCA_007132365.1 Bacteroidales bacterium
ACCATTCCCGATATGCGGGGCACGATCAATTTCGACGACGAGGGTACACCCGCGCAGCGCAATGTGCTAATAGAAAAAGGAGTTTTAAAGGGTTACATGACGGATATTCTCAGCTCCAAACAACTGGATATGAAACGCACAGGTAATGGCCGCCGTGAATCTTTCCGCGCCATACCGATCCCGCGAATGACCAACACATTCATTGAGAATGGCACCGATAAACCCGGAGATATTCTTGCTTCAACAAAAAAAGGACTTTATGTCCAGAGCCTTAGCGGCGGAAGCGTAAACCCTGTAACCGGGGTGTTCAACTTTACCTGTCGCGAAGCATATCTTATCGAAAACGGTAAAAAAACAACCCCTGTCCGCGGTGCTACGCTTATCGGGTCATGTATGGGAGTCATATCCAGCATAGATGCCGTAGGTGATGACCTGGATTTTGGTCCCGGAATATGCGGTAAAGGCGGACAATCGGCTGAAGTAACTGCCGGTCAGCCTACTGTAAGGATAAGGGGAATAAATGTCGGTGGAAGCCGGGCTTAAACGGGTTTTTTTATTGTTGTTTTAAGCCGTCATTATTGTTGAATATTTAAAATTAAGATATATGGATTATAAAGAATTAACATCAAAACTGGTTGACAAATGTCTCCGTCTCGGGGCAGACGAGGCCGAAGTCTATCTTCAGACGGGGAGGAACCTCTCGATCAGAGTACGTAACGCCGATATCGAGACCATCCAGGAAGCCTCCTCCAGCGGAGTCGGTTTCAGGGTTATCGTCGACGGGAAAATGGGTTTCAGCCACTCCAACGACCTTAGCGAGAGGGCGCTGGATGATACCATGAGCAGGGCAATTGCCTTTGCCAGGCTTACCACCCCCGATGAAAGCAATGTGCTTCCCTCCGATAAGGGATTCACAGATGTCGATGGACTGTACGATCCGGAGATAGCGAGGGTCAGCATGGACAGAAAGATTGATATGGCAATTGAGGTAGAAGACCTTGCAATGAATGATCCGAAAATAACACATAGCTCGGGATCTTCTTTCGGCGAAAGGGAAGGAGAGGTTTATATAGCCAACTCAAAAGGGATCTCAAAATCTTACAAAGCCTCAATATGCTCGGTTGGCGTTGGCGTTGTTGCCGAAAAAGGAGATCAGCGTAGGACCGGCGGAGAATGGAGCTCCCGCAGGTTCTTTGCAGACCTTGAGCCGCTGGATGAAATTGCAGCAAGTGCGGCACAGAAGGCCTGGGAGCTGCTTGACCCTCGCATGGTGCCAACCCAAAGGGCCTCCGTTATTTTTGACGCTACTGTTGCACCATCCCTTTTGGGTGGCATCATTGCAGCTATAAACGGAGAGAGGGTGCTTCAGGGGGCCAGCTTTTTGCAAAACTCCATGAATGAGCAATTTGCATCATCACTGCTCACCATTACCGATGACGGCACAATACCAAAAGGCACCGGAAGTTCTCCATTTGACGGGGAAGGAGTGCCAACGGCTAAAAGAGTGCTTGTCGAAAACGGAGTGCTGAGAAGTTTCATATATAACACGCAGGTAGCTGCAAGGGCAGGTGTTGAAAGTACCGGAAATGCTTCAAGGGGAGGATACACCAGTCTCCCTGGAATAGGGACCCACAACCTTTACCTTACTGCCGGTCAGTACAGCCAGGAAGAGATCATTGCTGCAACACGGCGCGGACTCCTGCTGAAGGGGGTGACAGGTTACGGGATCAACCCCGTAAACGGTAACTTCAGTGGCGGTGCCACAGGCTTCTGGATTGAGAACGGAAAGATTGCCTATCCTGTCGAGGGACTGGCTATTGCGGGCAGTGCAGCTCAGATCCTTAACGGAATTGATATGATGGGCAACGATATCGACATGAACCGCTCATTTGCCTCACCAAGTTTCCGCATTGCAGATATGCAGATCGGGGGGGCCTGACATATATCACTGAATAAAATCAACCTCTGTCAATTCTCTGCCTATTTGCCTTACCCCGTCCAGTATACGCCTGGTCTGCGATGGTGAAGGCTTCTTGCTGCCATTGATATATTGGGCAAGCAGGCTTTGATTCATACCGATGCGCTCTGAAAGGGCCCTGGCGTTAATAACACGGTAAAATGAAAAGAAACTTTCAAGATCATAACTGAATTTGATATTATCAATGCTTAATGCAAAATCCGAATCCTCAAAAGCAAGATTAATAGCTTCAAGAATATTGTGCTGAAGTTCCTGAAAAGTCTCACCCTGGGTATTTACCGAAGTATTTCCTGCCAAAGCATTTGCACTATATCCTGCATCTTCTTTGCGGATAATCATATTGATCTTTGGTATTTTCATCTTTTACCGGTTTTTATATTTGCCTCTTTAAGTATTGACAGTAGCAGACCCTTTTTAACCTCTTTCCCGGAATGATAGGGAATAATCAGCTTGTTGACTCTTAATGGATGTTGCATTAAAATATGACTTCCCGATTGCCTTACTATCTGCCAGCCATTCTTTTTCAATAGTCTGAGAAGCTCACTACATTTCATAACGATAAAAGTAATATATTTATTACTTACAGAGTGATAACGTTCATGTTTTTAAATTACAAAAAACAATCAACAAATTAACCCATATTAAATCCTGCAGTAAAAAACCCTCCAATTTTAATAATGGTATTAATCCCTCATTTTACTTCGTCCCACAAATATCCTCTAATGAAGGCTTCTTGCAACCAGTGAAAGGAAATACCAGCCTGATAAAATTTATCCCAGCATTTACCCCCGCGGTCGTCAATCCTTTCCCTGTGTTTCTCTTTTTCCCAGCCAATTGCCAAACCTTTTGATTTATCAATATTTCCCGGAGATGAATCGTTCATTTTATGACACTTAAAAATTCTTTTGAATAGTGTATTTGGTTAATAGGAAAGTGAACTACCTTAGTGGTGGTTTTATAAGATGATATAAAACTATTTTCAGAGAAAAAACAAATACTATTAAAATGGTGTTAGCATGAGAATCAAAGCATACAGAATAATTGCCGCAATGATTTTAATGTTCGGGCTGGCTTTGAATGTTTCCTTCTCTCAAATTTACAGTGATGATGTACACCATGACAAAGCTGATTTTGCATGGCCCGAAGGAATAAAAATGGCCTTGAGCCTTACTTTCGATGACGCCCGCCTGTCACAGGCGGATAAGGGTATACCGTTACTTGATAAATACGGGGTAAAAGCTACTTTCTATATTTCGCCCGCATCCATGCAGAAACGTCTGGATATTTGGAAAGAAGCTGTCAGTAACGGGCATGATATTGGAAACCATTCCCTGTATCATCCCTGTTCAGGCAATTTTCCATGGGCAAGGGACAGGGCCCTCGAAAATTACACACTTGAAAAAATGAGGGCAGAACTTGATTCTGCCAATAAGCTCATTGAACAATTATTAGGGATTCAAGCAGTTTCCTTCGCATATCCCTGTGGACAAACATTTGTAGGCAGGGGGCTGAATGCCAGAAGCTATATACCTGTTGTTGCTTCTCTTTTTGAAACCGGCCGCGGATGGCTGGACGAAGGTCCGAACGACCCCGCTTTCTGCGATATGGCACAACTTACCGGAATGGAGCTGGATGGGAAATCCTTTGAGCAGATTCTCGGACTTATAGAAGGTGCAAAAAGCAGAGGGCAATGGCTGATTCTCGCCGGACATGAGATGGATGAACAGGGACCCCAGACATCTTACCTTGAAACGATTGAAGCGATTTGCAAATACGCTGCCGATCCCGCCAATGGCATCTGGATCGACAATGTTCATAACATCGCTTCATATATAAATGAACGGAGGGGGATATCCTATCCGAAACACCAGGAAGGGCTCAATCTATTGCCTGAACTACCTTACTGAGCCCGGCCTGATTACTTAAAGGTCGGTAAGGGATTACTCAGATGAACGAACCCCCTCCAGTTTTATCTCTGTGAAAGCATTCCTGAATTATCTCAGCTCTTCAGGGGTAAATCTGACATCTATCGACTCCAGATCCTCTTGATGGTGATGTAGTTTGGTAGTACCCGGAATCGGTACGATGAACGACTTTCCCGCCAGCAG
>SLOS01000268.1 GCA_007132365.1 Bacteroidales bacterium
GGATGCGGTGCCTGCGAGTATATATGCCCCACAAGGCCCTACAGGGCAATATATGTTGATGGAAATCCACGGCATGAGATTGCCGACCGGCCCGAAACGGAACCGGTTGAGAGAGAAATTGATTTTGAAGAATTTCCTTTCTGATAAGGGGTTTATGGTCTCCCTGATTTTTCACCCTCCGCGTGATTGCGGGTTTACGGATATTTCCCAGGTTTTATTATCCTGTTCCGGAAAATAATCTGTTCCAGCGGATTTTTCTCAGTCCCGACCGGTTTTTATCAAGTGACAGCCAGATAAAAGTGGGACGTCCTATTATATGGTCCTCAGGTACAAACCCCCAGAATCTGGAATCAAGAGAATTATGCCGGTTGTCACCAATCATGAAATAGTAATCCATCTGAAAAGTGTAGATGTCTGCTTTTTCTCCGTTAATGAAAATGGCATCATCTTTTATCTCAAGGGTATTGTGTTCATATGCCTCAATTATCCTCTGGTATTTGGAAATATTGTTTTTGTCTATAGCGACTGTCATCCCTTTTGAAGGTATGACCAGCGGGCCGAAATTATCTTCATTCCAGGGGAATGCCGGATCATGAGGAAAAACAGCCCTGGAGAAATTACCGGCAGGATTTTCCCATTTTGTTACGGAGGTTACATTTCTGAAGTTCCTTATATTCTCAGCATTGGATCTTGTAAGAGGAATATAGTACTCTGAAGAGGAATACCGTGTGACATCATCGCTGTATATATCAAGTCTCTCAAGAGCCCGCATATTGAGGGGAGTTCCGTCAGTTCGCACTATATGCTGGAACTGGAGGTTGTCCAGCTCAGCATCTGCGGACTGCCCGTTAATGAATAATTCTCCCCCTGTGATCAGGAGTGTGTCTCCCGCTATGGCAACACAGCGTTTAATATAATTATCCCTCTTATCTACCGGCCTGGATATTACATTGTAGTTCTGCCCGAGGAACTCCCTGGCCTCAGGTTTGTATTGGCTAATATTCCCTGGTCCCGACTCGCTGTGCCTTTCTCTGTCATAAAGCTCATTTGCTACCTGTCTCAAAACGGCATAATAACTTTGGGCCTGCATTTCAAGTATGACAGTATCTCCTTCAGGGAAGTTGAAGACCACAATATGGTTATTCTCTATTTCCCTGATCCCGGCAAGTCTTTTGTACGGCCATTTCACCCATTCCACGTATGACTTTGTATATGCGGTAAGGGGCAGGGTATGGTGCGCAAAGGGAAATGACAGGGGTGTGACCGGGGTGCGGGGACCGTAACTGAGTTTGCTGACAAAAAGATGATCTCCGATCAGGAGTTCTTTTTCCATTGAGCCTGTTGGAATTTTGTAGTTCTGGAAAAAGAAAATGTTAATGAATGTAACTGCAATAACTGCATAGATCAGTGCGTCCAGCCATTCTATAAATGCGCTGTTTTTTCCTTCACGTTTTTTCCAGAAAGTCCAGTTTACCTTTTTACTGATATAGATATCATAAATTATTGGCAGGCCCAGTATGAACCAGTAATTGCCCAGCCATATTACCCATAGCAACCAGGCCAGTGCCGCTGTGCCAAACCTGATCCATGCAGCGTGTTTTTTCAGCAGTTCCATTTAAGATTTGTTTGAGTGTAATGGGTGTAAAGTTAATTAATGCTTTTAAACATCCTTTCCCACCTTATATTTTTAGGAAATTTTTTGTCTTTGTCCACTGATAACCATATCAAAAAAGCTTTGCCGATAACATGGTCTTCGGGCACAAAACCCCAGAACCTGGAGTCGGCGGAATTGTGCCGGTTATCTCCAAGCACAAAATAGTAATCCATCCTGAACCGGTAGGTGGAGGTTTTTGTTCCGTTAATATAAATGTCACTATTTTTTACTTTAAGAGCGTTACCTTCGTAAAGGGTAATGAGCCTGTGATAAAGAGGCAGGTTTCCGGTGTTGATATTTACTTCCATATCCTTCCCGGGTATGACCAGCGGGCCGAAATTATCCTCATTCCATGGAAAGTTGCGGTTAAACGGAAATATGGTATGTATGCCTGAGTATGGATTCCTGTTCTCGTAGCGGTTAACCGATACAATATTTGGCAATGAAGCTACTTTGCCCGTAAGCTCTTCAGTAAGCGGAAGTTCATATAATGACCTGCCCGGATTGAATTTTCTGTCCGGTACGGGAATTCCCATTTCACTGAACAGATCATCTTCAATAAGTGATCCATCTGTCTGTACGAAATAATCATATTGCATAGTTCCGTTTTTTTCTTCCATAAGTCCGTTAACATAAAGTATCCCTGCCGAGATCCTGATTGTATCGCCGGGCAGACCTGCCACTCTCTTGATATAATTCTCCCTTTTGTCCACCGGCCTTCTTACCAGATTAAACTGCTCATGGATAAACTCCCTTCCGTACTGACGTACCAGTGCATAGTAACTCTGGTCCGGGTACTCTGTTATCATCGTGTCACCTTCCGGGAAGTTAAAGACTATTACGTCGTGCTTATTTATGGATGAAAGACCTGACAGCCTTTTATATGGCATACTTATCCATTCCAGATAGGAGGGGGCATTTCTTGTAAGGGGCAGTGTATGGTGAGCAAACGGAAAGGAGATTGGAGTGTTGGGAAGTTTCGGCCCGTAATTGATTTTGCTTACAAACAGGTAATCTCCTACAAGCAGAGATCTTTCCATGGATGAGGTCGGAATGGAATAGGCTTCCAGGAAAAAGAGCCGGATAAAGGTGGCAGCCACAATACCGAAAGCTGCCGCATCTATAAGCTCAATCATTATTTTACTTTTAATCAGGCCTTTTCTTCTCCAGAACAGCCATTTGACCTTTTTGGTAATGAAAAGGTCAAATATTATGATTATTCCGGGGAGCAGCCATAGATTTTCCATCCATAAAACCCACAGAAAGTAAAGAATTGAAAAAATGGTAAATGCTATGTAAGGGGGTTTTAAGAACCTTTTAATAGAATCCTTCATCCGAAACTAATTAGATTTCCAGCAGGTCTTCCATTTTGAAAACGCCTGTTTTTCCTCTGATAAATTCTGCTGCAAGCACTGCACCTGAAGCAAAAACACTGCGGTTCAGCGCCCGGTGGCTGATTTCAAATACATCCGAAGGGGATCTGTATGTTATAATATGTGTCCCGGGAACCTCCCCGGTCCTTTCTGAAATTACCGGTAATAATCCGGGACTTTGTGTATGATCATTTATCCATCCGGTTTTCCTTTCTATTCCTTTCAGTATATCCTCTGCCAGGGTTATGGCAGTGCCGCTGGGAGCATCTTTCTTATGTATATGATGTATTTCCGCAAGTTCTGCATCATAAGCCGGGAACCGGTTCATTACCCCGGCAAGCCAACGGTTTAGCTTAAACAAAATGTTCACTCCAATACTGAAGTTGGAGGCGTAGAAGAGTGCCTGATCCTTTTCCCTGCATAAACGCTCCATCTCCGGAAGTCTGCCTGTCCAGCCTGTAGTGCCACACACAACGGGAACACCTGCATTGAAGCATGCAATTATATTTTCCTCCGCTGTTTCGGGGGTGGTGAATTCAAATGCTACATCTGCCCTGCCGAGTATTTCAGGATTTAGTTGTTCAGTATTGTCTTTATCTACCGTCAGGACTATTTCATATCCTTTCTCCAGGGCAGCAGTTTTAATCTCCCTGCCCATTTTCCCGTAACCAATAATTGCTATTTGCATAACCGTAAGTTTATTTTCAGGAAATTGCCCTCATAAAAAAAGCCTTCTCATTCTGCTGTGAAGAGACGGCTTTAATTTGTTATAAAAAAATATTACTTTTTTACTTTGTTCACTACTGCCTTAAAAGCATCGGGATGATTCATGGCCAGGTCAGCAAGGACTTTGCGGTTAAGTTCAATTCCTTTTTTATTGACTGCGCCAATAAACTCTGAATAGGACATACCATGCTCGCGCACTGCAGCATTGATACGTTGTATCCATAATCCCCTGAAAGTGATTTTCTTTTTTTTGCGGTCCCTGTATGCATACTGCAAACCTTTTTCAACGGCATTTTTTGCTACAGTATACACGTTCTTTCTTCTGCCAA
>SLOS01000147.1 GCA_007132365.1 Bacteroidales bacterium
AGCTTTGCTTTAAGCGGAAGGGTCTTTGAGAAAATGCTTGGTTACTGGGAAGGGAATATCAAAAAGAAAAAACGGATGCTTGATTTATATTTCAGGGTGCATCCGCAAAAATTTGAAAAGCACCTGGTCGATCTGTCCGGGGATCTGTTTTATGATAATAAGCCCGAAATGGTGGCGGTACTATGGGGATGCGTATATATTTACGATTTTCTCAGAAGTATTGAATTGGTAAGCCAAAAGACTTATGATGAATTTCTTGAGCAGTCCATGCGTCTGAAAGGTATTGTGATCGGGCAGTTCGTGCATTATCTTTGGGATTATGACTTTGTTCATACCTGGGGTAGACCTGACAGTGTTTCTGAGACCGAGTTTGAAGAAGAGCATAAGATATTCCGGAAGAGTTATTCCTTCAAACGAGACGGTTTTGATAAATTCAGAAAGGAGATTTCGGCCGAGCTGGAGCGGATTGGGGAATTGGCCGGCTATATAATTGCAGGGGGCAAACGGGAAAAAAAGGGATCTGATCTTTCAGCTCTTGAAGATGTATTTGACACCCCGGGAGAATATGAGGAGCTTCAGGAAAATTTTGATGAGATTGATGACTATGAGGGGACACAGGAAAACCTTGACGAGACTGATGAATATGAACCCGCTAAAACGTGGCCCAAAGTTGGAAGGAATGACCCTTGCCCTTGTGGAAGCGGTAAGAAGTATAAGAAATGCTGCCTTTGAAATAATCTCCAAAAGGTGAAAAATAGCTGCAAGAAGATGGATTAGAACTTTGCAATTATTCCCGGCTGTTTAACAGAAGAACCAGATGAGTAATATTCCACCCGGTGCCCGTGAAATTGAATCATTCCGAAGTATTTTTAAAGGAAGGGAAGATGTTTTTGCCAGATTTTGGAAAAAGGGAAGCAAAAGCGGGTACATGCCGGCATACCATATTGATCCTTATATGTACCGGCTTCATAAAATGAGGGGTGGGACATTCACTGATTACCAAGACAAAACAAGGCTTCCGCTTACTGATAGTGAGGTTTTTAAACACCTTAATGGAGAGCAACTTATCGGCATTTACCCTTTGCTGGAAGATATTACATCCTGTTTTATAGCGGCGGATTTTGATAAGGAGAAATGGGCTCAGGAATGTATTTCTTTGATAAGGATTTTGTCCGAAAATGGAATTCCGGCATATCTTGAGAGGTCAAAGTCCGGCAGGGGTGGCCTTGTATGGGTGTTTTGGAGGAGGCCACATATATATGGCATGTTAAAAAGGATCGTGGTGCATTATCAAAAAGCCTGGGTGAAATTGACAAAGCATTGAACCTTATCAGAACAAAAGGGCGTGAAGCTTTTCTTGAGAGCAGACCGGAGAATTTCAGCCGGGTTTTTCATGATTATTCTGATGAGAGGAAAGGCTTTATTTTATGGAAAGATAACCTGGAGGAGAGGCTGGCTTGATTTCCTGCCCCCTTAGTTGAGCTTATTTTTTTTCTGTTCTCTTCTCCGAAAGGGAAATACTCCTGAGCCAGCTCCCCCACACTTGTACCCCGGTCGAAGATTGCCCGGGTGGTTTCGCTGATCACCTGCTGGTCCCGTTTATGCACGTAAAGCCAAAGTGATTTGGGACAATTGGTGCCGCGTATGTACTTTGATTTGGAGAGCATAATACCGGTTTTTATACAAAGCTAGTGACGGAGTACGACAAAGCGTGACGCAGATACAACAAGGTTTGATGCGGCAGAGACTTTTTTTAACCGCGCCATATTATGGCTCAGGGCTGAGATATATTTGGTTGAAAAACTGCCATTGCAATGAGTATAAAATTAATAGAATTTTTGTATCTTTTAATAACGAAACATTCATTGAGGCCAACATCGTAACCTGATTAGAAATGCTATGCTTTGAGGAAGATCTTACCATCGGCAAGCTAAATACCAGGACATTAGTTTTTATGAGTATATGAAGTGAAAATTGGTAAAATAAATTAAAAAAACAACACTATAAAGTTGTAAATAAGAAAAATCTTATTTTATTTTACTGCGAATTTTAATGGTAACCAAAGAGGAGGTTGAAAAGTATTTAAGTGACTTAAAAGTAAAGATAGGAGTCTATGACATCTACTTTCTTGATGACCGTGGTAAAAACCAGCAGGCACTGGCTGATCTGGAGATCACTCCAGATGACCGAAAAAGAGTTGTTTCAAGTCTCACCGCTGAAGATTATTCAGAAGGACCCTTAAAGGAAAAAATGATGGGTATTTTACCGTTATGGGTTTTTGGCAAAAATGTTAAAACAAAGGAGGTTTATATTAAAATAAGCATGGGCAGGATAAACGAGAAAGCTATCTGTATTTCATTTCATATTGCTGAACATCCGATGAGATATCCTTATAAATAAGTTATCCTTATGACTAATTGTGATCTTTTAAAGCACTATGATTCCCGGGCACCAGAAGGATAACCGATCAATACTTGTATTTAAAACAATGAAGAAAAAACCAGATTAATCATATTAATTATGCAAAGTCCGTTCAACGGCAAGAAAATGTCCATTCACCAGGAATGGCGCACATTAAGTTACAGGAAAGATGAGTTTGAAATATTATCGCATACTTATAAATGTGATAAAACTGGTGAAAAGTTTGAAGATGACTTATTCGCTAAATTGAATTACAATCAATTGTTAAACCAATACAGGGCTAAGTATTCAATACCGTTTCCTGAAGAGATTATATCAATCAGGAAGAAATATGATGTCTCTGCTTTAAAGATGTCAGAGATTTTAGGTTTTGGACCAAATACCTACCGGCAATATGAAAATGGTGAGGTTCCCAATCAATCAAATTCCCGTCTGATTCAACTGGTTGATGATCCGCATGAATTCAAGAAGCTTGTTGATTTATGCAACACAATAGATACCAGGGTCAAGGGAAAACTGTATCAAAAAATTGAATTAGCTCTTGATATACAGAAGAAGAATAAGGCAAATAGCCATCTTGAGAATTTTTTATTTGAAACCTGCCTGCCAAATATTTATACAGGTTACAAAATTCCAAATCTCCCGAAATTTGCTGAAATGGTGGTTTATTTCGTTGAGAAGCTGCAACCTTGGAAAACCAAATTGAATAAGCTGCTTTTTTATGCTGATTTTGCTATGTTTAAATATTCAGCCTATTCAATAAGTGGAGCCCAATACAGGGCAATACCGCTTGGACCGGTTCCCAAAAATTTTGAAGGTATTTTCGATTATCTGGTAAGACAGGACTATTTTGATATTCAATATACTACATTTTCCGATGGCGGTACTGGTGAACAGTTCAAGCTGAATTCCAACAGAGCATTTAATTCTGAGATGTTTACAGAGAGTGAACTTAATGTTATGGAATTCATTATGGAGAGATTTAAGAATGTCTCAACAAATGAGATAATTAAATTAAGCCATAAGGAAAAGGCCTGGAGAGAGAATAACAAGGGACACCAGATTATTAATTACAACTATGGTTTTGATATAAAGCAGGTTGGGCTAAATGAAAGGTTGCAGTAGCCGGCAAGGTTCTGCCACATATATATGGCACTTATCAGTATTATATTATTTTTTGATTGGATTAATGATTTGAATTTTGGAGGGCTATTAAGGTTAGAATTCTAAACGGCCTTTAGAAATGTTTCATAACGTTGCTGCAGACGGTCCTTGCCTGGCCATAGCTAAAAACAGGACTATATCATGTTCTGCAGGCAAGATGTTTCGTTATTACACCTAAGCTGCAATAGTAAGAAGACTTATTAACCACAGAATATCCTTTGATATTGTTTCTCAATCAGCAGTATTTCATCATTCGTCAAGGCTGAAAACTCCCTGGTTCGTGCCCGGTCAGACAATTTTCCATTGTTTTGTTCAAGGAAACGGATCAACAGGGCCACTGTTTTATCGGGCATCTCATAATTGTCATCCAACCAGGCTTTCATTTGGTCGTAATTCTTTAAATATGAGACTTCTTCCGGAATAATTTCATTAATTGTGTAATCAATGCAGTCAAACAGAAACTCTGCTTGTATTGTTGCATCAA
>SLOS01000009.1 GCA_007132365.1 Bacteroidales bacterium
AATGAGGAACCGCTCACGCGTCACGTCAAATCTTTTCTGTGCAATTGTGTCAGCCTTTGCGGCAATTGCAAGCTGATCATATTGCATGGTAAACTGCATCACCTCCAGGAATACGTTTTGTTCAAAATCAATACGTGCCTGTTCCACTTGTGTGCGGACAACCTCCTGGCTGGACCGGGCCATCCTGTGCCTCCCACGGCCCAGTCCCCAATCCAGAATGGGGATATTGAGTCCGATCTGTAATCTCTGTGCCACTTGAGGATCTCTGTATGCCTCTGCAAATGCAGGATCGCTGGCTGACAGGCCGTAGGAAGCAAAGAGATCGGCGTTGAATCCCATCTCCGACCTGGCTCTTGCCACATCCCGGTCGGCCTCGATAAGCCGTCGTTCAAACTCGATCACTTCAGGATTGTTCGTCAGGGCTTCATTCAGAGCTTTATCCAGGTCCGGCTTTAACAGAGGCACACGGGGATCGATCTCCAGTTCAAGGTCCACAGTCTCATTGTAACCAAGGAACGAGCGCAGCCTGAACTTCCTAACCTCCAGGTCAAGTGTAGCTTCATTAAGCGCCGTACCGGCATTCAGATAGCCCAGTTCCATTTGCAGGAGCTGGTTTTCAGGGATCGTGCCGATATTGTATCGACCCTGTGCTATCCGGTACAGGGTGTCGGTGTTAGAATAGTTCAGTTGTGCAATTTCAAGGTTAACCTGTGCCAGTGCAAGGTCAAAAAAGAGGTTCACGGCCTGCAATGAAACATTTTCCATGGCGCTTACATATGATCTTTTTGCCTCCTCAAAACGCAATGGTTCGATTTCGCGTTGCCAGCGATAAGCATTATACCCTGAAAGTGATTGGGTGAAACCTATCGTGAGCGGGATTGTCCTGTAGGAGTGTTCGTCAAAGTCGAGGTTGTCAATCCTTTCCAGCTCCGAAAATAAAAAGACCTGTCCCCCTGTAAGTCCGATATTCTGATTGAGGGATAACCTGGCAAGGGAGTTAACAACATTTCTCTCGATGAAACGCTGACTCCCGTCAGGATCTGTGTAGGGCTCAATATCCCGCCTGAAATTGGGGAGGGTTCCCCTGAGGTTCAGGCCGGGTAAAAATTCTGCCCTGTATGAGCGGTTTTGCCAGTAACTTGCCCTGAACCTGTGTTGTGCAAGAATTGCCTGTGGTGATTGGTCCTTCGCTATTTCCACTACCTCTTCAAGAGATAGTATCATGGTGCGCTGGTTGTTTTGTCCTTTCAAAGAGGTCAGGGTTAATGAAATTATTAACAATATTAACCCCGGGATAGTCATTTTATATTTTTGCATATTATCCTGGTAAATTTAAGGTTGATCTGTTTTGATGTCAAACAGTCATTTTCCGGTTATTCATAACGGAGGGATTCGATAGGATCCCTTTCAGCTGCCCTCTTGGCAGGTGCATATCCGAAAATAACGCCTACCGAAGCAGAAACGAAAAATGCTATCAGCACAGATGAAAATGATACTATTGTGGAAATATCTGCAAAATGAGTAATCAGTTTTGACAGAATTATACCCAGAATCACACCCACCAGTCCGCCGCTCACACTTATCAAAACCGCTTCGGAAAGGAACTGCACTATAATATCTATACGGGTTGCACCTATTGCCTGCCGCGTGCCTATCTCCTTGATCCTTTCCATTACCGAGGCAAACATAATGTTCATAATGCCTATGCCGCCCACTATCAAAGATATGCTGGCAATCGCTCCCAGCACTATATTGAAAATCTCCCTTGTGCGCTGCTGCTGCTTGAGTAACAGTTCCGGAACAGTAACCTCAAAGTCCTTGACATCAGAGTGCCTTCGTAAGAGCATCCGGCCGATCAATTCGGCTGTGGGAGACAGTTGTTCGGTTTCGGCAACCTGCACAACAATCTTGTCAAGCTGGTGGTAGTTGGAGGAGACATTCTGGCCGGGGTTTGTGCTGATCATACTCCTCATTGCAAAAAATCCCCTTCCTCTTCCGACATTTACACCCGATCCGGCAGCTTCCGATCTGAGAATGCCCCGGTTCTGGTAGCGCATCAGCATTGTCTTGACGGGAACATACAGGTTATCATTGTATACATTGATACCCACATTTTCAAATGCAGAAACTGAAACGGTGCTTCTCTCAATAACTCCTATAACCTGCAGCCAGACATGGCCGAACTTGATATACCTGCCGACAGGATCTACATCGGGGAAGAACCTGGATTTTATATTTGCCCCGATAACGCATACGGCCAGTCCGTTTTCTTCATGATGCTCATTGAATACTGTTCCGGATTCAAGAGGCAGGTTGAACAATTCAAAATAGTCCCTCGATACACCTATCAGTTTTGCAGCCTCCCTCTTACCCCCGTAAACGGCATGTGAGTTGAGGGCTATTTCCGGACTGATGCGAACAACCGACGGGATGGTGGTCTCAATGGCTTCTGCATCGAGCAGACTGAGACCCCTGCTGAATTTGGCTCTCTGCTGGGGCCCGTTTCCATTATTATCATTTGCGTCTTCCGTTTCCTGAACAATTGGTGAAACAAGTATATTGTTAACCCCAACCATCCTGATCTGTTCAAGGATCTCCTGCTGTGCACCGTTCCCTATGGCCAGCATGCTTATTACGGAGGCTACCCCGAAAATAATACCCAGTGCGGTAAGAACAGATTTAAGTTTGTTTGCCAGGATCGACTCCATGGCAATCACCACATCATGAAAATATTTCCTCATAATTTATGATTTTTCAGTTTCCGGGTCGCGGTGTCTGCATATTTCCCGCATCTGCACCTGCACCTGCACCTGCACGCATCTGCCTCATCCTCTCCTCACGTTCCCTGCTGACTCTCTCCTCTTCTGCCCTTCTTGCTTGTTCATCAGCTTTTTCCCGGGCCTTTTTTTCCTCGATAAGTGCAATAAGATCTTCTCCAACCAGCCGGAACCTGTCAGGATTCTCAGGAGTTGTAAGATAAACACGATCGTTCTCTGCAAGTCCGTGCTCTACGATAACATGATTGTCATTGGCTCCTCCCAGCACAACGATCTGTTTTGTACCATCCCTTTTATAAACGTAGGGAATACTGTCTGTCACGTTTATTGCTTCAAGCGGAATAAAAAGTACATCTTCATATGTCTGTGTTACGATCACGTTACTTGTTGTCATTGCAGGACGCAGTATGGCGTCATGATCATTTATTCTTATTTGAACCTCAAACACTTTTGCGTCTGTATTGGGCATTTGTTCGCCTACATTGGCAACCTGTATGATCCTTCCGGAATACTGCCTTTCGGGGAAGGCATCAACCCCTATCCGCACATCCTGGCCTGCTTTTACCTTGCTCACATCTATCTCATTTACGTAGGTTCTCGACAGCATGGATGAAAGGTCGGGGAGGGTTGCTACGGTGAGGTCCCAGGGACTGATGGTTGAGCCGACTGTCCGCCTCGCCCCGTTCCACTCCCTGTGGTATATCACCATGCCCGGTTTGGGTGCACGGATTGTGAATTTTTCAAGCACATCCAGCATCTCCTGGTACCTCCGCCTCTGCTGAGCCAGATTGATGGCAGCCTCGTTCATATCTTCCATGGATTGCTGTATCCTGAGCTGATAATTTTGTTTTGCCTGCTCCAGTCCCCGCTCAGCCCTGTCAAGATTTATCTCTGCCTGCCTTATGGTTGCGGGCGGTTCGAACTTTGACTGTTCCAGGGTAAGCCTTCGCTCTTCCACCGTATAGTTCAGGTTTATAAGTTCATCACGCAGGTTGCTGAGTGTGATGGTGGTGTCGAGCTGGGTCCTGTTATACTGTGCTTCAGCCCTTTCAAGTGCATCCTCAATATCTTTCAGTGCATTGTCTGACTCAGAGCGGTCAAGCAGCGCCACATAATCTCCGGAATCAACTACTGTACCTTCAGGTATAAGATCCTGGATTCGTATATTGCCTATCCGCAGGTTGCGGCTTCGCAGTTCCTGGGGACCGGTTATCTGTTCCGAGCGTTCAGCCTGCAGTTCCCCGGTAACGGGCACAAGCACTTCAAATTTACCCCTCATAACGGGCACTTCAAGCATTGCGATGTTATCTTTCTCCCCGGCAAGTGCATAAATAATAATTGCCAGCACCAGGGTGCCGATCACTGCTGTTGTAATAATTACGCCTCGCTTCATTATCGTTGGTTATTTAAGTATATTTCCAGGTAAAAAACGGAAAGTTTTTCCTTTACAATATCAAAATTGTGTCAAAGAAACAAAAAATCGGTCCGTAAAGTTCAGACTTAACTTTTTTTAACCTTAATCTGACCGGTATAGTTGATTCATAAAGAAAAACCGCCTGCTGATATTATTTGATCCTAAAACCTTATGATGGTTTAATGAAGACGGATTTCTTACCATGGGGTGAAGAAGGGGCCTCAACCGGTTTTTGGATCCTGCCGGCCTGTTTCCCGGTGTTTGAGAAGGGTTTGGAGAGTTTAAAAAAGATAAAAATCCAGGGGTCTTTAACCGCTTTGAATCAGTTCCATGACTTTTGATGAGAGACTTTCAGCCTTTTGCCTGTCAATAGCTTCAGAGTATATCCTTACTATCGGTTCGGTATTGGATTTTCTGAGGTGCACCCAGCTTCCGGGCAGGTCAATCCTTAAGCCATCCGTCTCGTTTACGGGATAACGGTAGTAGTGTTCTTTAACCTTACCCAGGATGGTATCCAAATCAATTCCGGGCGACAGCATTACCTTGTTTTTTGAAAGATAGTAATCAGGATATTTTGTCCTGAGGTGGCTGCATTTTATTCCCTGTTTTGCAAGATGTGTCAAAAACAGTGCTGCGCCAACAAGCGCATCACGTCCGTAATGCAGTGCCGGATAGATCACTCCGCCATTGCCTTCCCCGCCTATTACGGCTCCGGTGCGTTTCATTTCGGCTATTACATTTACCTCCCCGACAGCAGATGCATAATGAGTGCCTCCATGATTTTCGGTAATATCCCTGAGCGCCATGGTAGAAGAGAGGTTTGACACTGTGTTGCCAGGGTTTTCGGAAAGTATATAATCTGCAACTGCCACCAGGGTATACTCTTCGCCAAACATCGTCCCGTCTTCGTTTACTATGGCCAGGCGGTCAACATCGGGATCCACTGCAAATCCCAGATCCGCTTTCCCTGAAACAACAGTTTCTGAAAGCTCCTGAAGGTTTTCCGGTAATGGTTCCGGATTGTGGGGGAACAACCCGTCAGGCTCACAATTTAATTCAACAACTTCCTTAACGCCAAGTAACCTTAAAAGTTCCGGCAGAACCAGTCCCCCGACAGAATTTACACAATCTATTGCTACCTTGAAATTACTTTTCCTGATCGCATTAACATCGACAAGGGGTGATGCCAGAATCGTATCTATATGCTTAAGTGTAAAATCTGAGCCGGTATTGTATTGTCCAAGTTTATCTATCCCGGCGAAGTCAAACTTTTCAGCTTCAGCAATCCCAAGCAGCTCCTCCCCGTCTTTGGCGGACAGGAACTCGCCTTTGCTGTTTAAAAGTTTCAGTGCATTCCACTCTGCAGGGTTATGGCTGGCAGTTATAATGATGCCTCCGTCGGCTTTTTCAAACTGTACTGCCATTTCAACTGTCGGAGTAGATACCGGTCCCGCATCAATAACATCCATTCCCATTCCCATAAGTGTCCCGCAAACCAGATTATTAACCATGCTGCCTGAAACCCTGGCATCACGGCCAATAATCACCGTGTACTTCTCTTTCCTAACCTGGTTCCTGGCCCACATGGCCCATGCTGAGGTGAATTTTACAATATCCGGGGGAGTAAGGCCCTTGCCGGGGTTGCCGCCTATGGTACCGCGAATACCGGAAATAGATTTAATAAGAGTCATAATGGCTTATTTTATATAATATTTTTATGGAATAGCGAAGTTAAATCAATTGATTCAAAATCCGGTCCTAATTACCAAAAAATCCCTGATGCTGTGTAATACATATAAAAAATATCAGTCTGATATGCATGCCGGATTATGATCGTTAAAATGTATTTCCTGTTTATGGCGTTAATATTATTAACTTTGCAATTTTAAAAGCGGAATATAACCCCCCCTTATAAAACAACCATCATATCATGCAGGACAGAAAATCAGATAAGCCGGGTGGAAAAAGAAAGCAGAAAAGAGAGCACCCGTTTGAGAAGTTCAGGCACAAAAAACCTGTTACCGGAAAAAAGGAGATCCGGGACGAAGGCAGGGGAAAATCCTTCAAAAAAAAGGAGCACGGGCAATCCCCGCCTGCAGCTTTCAAATCAAAAGAGATCAGGCTTAACAGGTTTATTGCAAATTCGGGCGTCTGTTCCCGCAGGGAAGCTGATGAATATATTGCAGCAGGGCATATAAAGGTCAATGACAAGGTTGTAAAGGAGGTAGGCACAAAAGTCCTGCGGTCCGATATAGTCAGGTTTAAGGGGCAGAAGCTGAATCCCGAAAAGAAGGTCTACCTCCTGCTGAACAAGCCAGGGGATTTTATTACAACTGTTGATGATCCTTATGCAAAGCGGACTGTCATGGAGCTGGTCAGGAACTCCTGCAGGGAGAGAATATACCCGGTGGGAAGGCTGGACCGGCATACAACCGGTCTGTTGCTTTTCACAAATGACGGTGAGCTTACCAAAAAGCTTACACATCCTTCACATAAAGTGATCAAGATTTACCAGGTTGGACTGGACAGGCCACTGGAAAGGGAAGATATGGAAAAAATTTCCGCAGGCATTGAACTGGACGACGGTCCTGTCCGCGTCGATGAAATAAGCTATATCGACGATTCCGACAAGTCCCGGGTAGGTATTCAGCTGCATTCGGGTAAGAACCGTATCATAAGACGGATTTTCAAGCATGTTGATTACAAGGTGGTCAGGCTGGACAGGGTGTTTTTTGCAGGCCTTACCAAGAAGAACCTCCCAAGGGGAAAGTGGAGATTTTTAAGTGAGAAGGAGATAAACCGGTTGAAAATGAATATTTTCAGTTAGGTGATAATAGAAAGACAATTTTAATTTTAATTAAAAATCCCCTGCAGGGGTCCTGCGCAGACAACCCGGTCCCGGACATGAGTATCAGAAAATGCAGAAAGCTTTTTACATAATTATCAAATATTTTCTTGCCGGGTGGGTTTTTTGTATATCTGCTCAAGGGCAGATCGCGCTCGACGGGCGGGTCATTGACCGGGAGACAGGTGAACACCTGCCTTTTGTCAATATTGTTTACAATGAGAAGGGCACGGGAACCACTACAAATCTTGACGGGTATTTTTCGATAAGAACCGAAGTGATTCCTGAATTTCTGCGGTTGAGTTATGTAGGGTATGAGACAGAAACGGTGCACACACCTGAATGGGAACAGGCTGAAATACTTGTGCTAACAATGAAAAGAAGGCCATACCTTATCGAAGAGGTAACGGTCAGCCCCGGCATTAATCCCGCCCACCGCATAATAGAAAATGCCTTCCGGAACCGGAGGCTGAATGACCCTGAAATGCTTTCATCCTTTTCCTATACATCTTACAATAAGCTCTTTTTTACCCTGGTACCTGACAGCGTACTTTCCCGGGTTAACCTTCCCGGTTCTCCGGGTGTTTCAATAAGGTTTGCATTTACAGGAGCGGAGGAAACCGGAAACAGGCAATCTGATGATACAGATACCCTCCGACATCACGAAAACGCTGCCTTAAATCCTCCGGAAAACGATACTCTGGCAGTGGAAATAACAGATTCGAGTGAAATAAGAATGAGGGAATTTCTTGAAAAACAGCATCTCTTCCTAATGGAGTCTGTCAGTAAAAGGGAATACAGGCGGCCGGGAAGAAACAATGAGAAGGTGCTGGCCTCCAGGGTCAGCGGATTCCGTGACCCCTCTTTTTCACTTTTGGCCACACAGCTTCAGTCCTTTTCCTTTTATGATGATTTCATTTCTCTTCTGGACAGAAGATACCTGAACCCCATAAGCAGGGGTAGTACATCCAGGTATTCATTCATACTGGAGGACAGTATGTTTACCGAGCGGAATGATACCCTTTTTGTAATATCCTTCAGACCCTATCCAGTCCGTAACTTTGACGGGCTCCGCGGGGTTGTTTACATCAACTCCAATGGTTATGCGGTGCAGAATGTAATTGCCGAGCCTTTTGAGCCCGCGGGCTTTTTTACCATAAGGATACAGCAGAACTACAGTTTTGTTGACGACCGGCAGTGGTTTCCTGCCGAACTGAACACCGACATTATTATGGGCAGGGAAAGTGGTTCTGCCCAATCGCCTGCAAAATACAGCCTTGTCGGTATCGGGAAGTCATATCTGTCGGACATAGAAATAGAACCCGGACTGGCCCGGAGGCGCTTCAATCATGTTGAGCTTACCATTTCTCCAGATGCACATCGTCAGGATGAATCATTCTGGCAGAGATACCGTATTGAACCTCTCTCTTCACAGGATGAAGCAACCTATCATTTTATGGACAGCATTGGTGAAGAGGCAAATTTTGACAGGACACTAAGGATCTTTGAGGCCCTGGCAACCGGGTATGTTCCATGGGGATATATGAATATTGACTACAGCAGCCTGCTGGATTATAACCGCTTCGAGGGAGTAAGGCCGGGCTTGCGGATGCTGACAAATGAGCGTGTTTCCGATATTTTCTGGCTGGGGGGGCACATAGCCTGGGGGGGTGGCGACCGAAAGGTGAAGTATGGCGGGGAGGCCGGTTTGACACTTTACAGGCCCGGAGATATTAACCTTGGCATATCCTTCAGTAAAGATGTTGAGGAAGCTGGAACCCACAGTTTTCTGAACAGCGACTCCCCCTTATCCTCAGAAAACTACAGGCGGTTTATTATAGACAGAATGGACTATGTTGAAAAGTATACCGCTTCATTAAGTATGCGGCTTATGCGTCATTTTACCGGAAGGCTGTACATGTCGAACTCTGGTGTAACACCGGGTGATGATTATCTCTTCCTGGAAAATGACGGGGAGAAGAATCTTTTTCGTTTCTCTGAGGCAGGATTACAGGTTCGATTTGCCTTTCGCGAGAAATTTATGCAAACACCGAAAGGTAACAGGATTTCTATGGGGACTGATTTTCCGATTGTCTGGATCAATTACGGACTTGGATCGCATTTTCTGGAAGGAGAATACGATTATACGCGGGTTGAGGCGGGGTTATTGCAGACTTTCACCACGAAAAGCCTGGGCAAAACTTCGGTTATGGTTGAGGGTGGCAGGGTAAGGGGGGATGTGCCCTTTCAGAAGCTATATAACTCCCGAAGCAGTTACAGGAATTTCTTCCTGGAAGCGGCAAACAGTTTTGCCACGATGCGAATGACGGAGTTCATCTCTGACGAATTTGTTGCAGTCTATTTCAGGCAGAATTTCGGAAGCCTGCTCTTCAGGAGCGGCAATTTCCGTCCGGAGCTGGTATTTGTCACCAATGCTGCTTTCGGCCGGTTGTCAAAACCGGAAAATCACCTGAATATCCCGGTCAGATCCCTTGATAAGGGATATTATGAATCGGGATTGCTGCTGAATAATCTTTACAGGCAGTTTTTTACGGGTTACGGGATAGGTGTTTTTTACAGGTACGGCCCTTATTCATTTAATAAAGCCATTGATAATTTTTCCTTTAAATTTACCTTCAATATAAATCTCAGGTAGATAATAATCAGATAATCTGACCACCATGGCACACAAATCCGGTTTTGTAAATATACTCGGTAATCCGAATGTTGGAAAATCAACCATTATGAATGCTCTTGTTGGTGAGAATTTGTCTGTAATAACCTGCAAAGCCCAGACCACCCGCCACCGCATTATGGGAATAGTCAGCGGTCAGGATTTCCAGGTGGTGTATTCGGATACTCCCGGGATTATCAATCCGGATTATAAACTTCATGAATCGATGATGAAGTTTGTCCATCAGGCCCTGAATGATGCCGATATCCTTATGTATGTGACCGATATAGATGAGGGTTATCTCAAGAACAGGGATTTCATTGATAAAATAGGTCGGGTGAATATCCCCCTTTTGTTGCTGATAAATAAAATTGATCTGGGATCACAGGAGAAACTTGAGAAACTGGTTGCTCACTGGAGGGAGATACTCCCGGTTGCAATCATAATACCTGTGTCTGCAAAAGAAAAATTCAACCTTGATACCGTTTTTCGGGAAATTCTGGAACTTCTGCCCGAATCACCTCCCTATTTTCCCAAAGATACCCTCACGGACAGGCCGGAGAGATTTTTTGCCTCTGAAATCATCCGTGAAAAAGTGTTTTTGAATTATCAGAAGGAGATACCTTATTCAACCGAGATAGAGATTGACGAGTTCAGTGAGGATAATAAAATACTTCGCATACGTGCTGTCATCCATGTTGCAAGGGAAACCCAGAAAGGTATTATCATAGGAAGCAAAGGGTCGGCATTGAAGAGAACCGGAACAGCAGCCAGACATGACCTGGAGCATTTTTTCGGTCGCAAGGTTTTTCTTGAGTTATTCGTGAAGGTTAACAAAGACTGGAGGACAAGTGATTACCAGCTCAGGAGATTCGGTTATAAATAACTGGCAATGTCGGGCAGGCAATTATTATATGCCATATTTAAATGCAATTAAAGGTTTTATGTTAAATAAACAGAAAGACCGGTTTTTTTACTCAAATAAGTTATGAGCAATATTGTAGCAATTGTAGGCAGGCCCAACGTGGGTAAATCGACATTATTCAACCGTTTATGCGGGGGAAGGAAAGCCATTGTTGATGAACTCTCGGGTGTGACACGCGACCGTCATTACGGGAAATCGGACTGGAACGGGAGGGAGTTCTCACTGATAGACACAGGGGGATATATAACAAATTCTGATGATGTTTTTGAAGATGAGATCCGCAGGCAGGTATTGCTTGCCATGGAGGAGGCTGATTCAGTGTTGTTTGTTGTGGATGTGATGAGCGGGATAACTGATCTGGATGAGACGATTGCCGCGATGCTGAGAAAAAGCAGAAAGAAAGTGCTGGTTGTTGTCAATAAGGTGGATAACTCCCAGAGGCAGTATGATGCCAGCGTCTTTTACGGACTGGGACTTGGGGAGATATACCCGCTTTCTTCCATTAACGGTTCAGGCACCGGGGAATTGCTTGATGAGCTGGTTAAGGATTATCCCATGCCTGAAGAAGAGGAATTGCCTGATGATATTCCCAGGTTTACCATTGTCGGCAGACCCAATGTGGGTAAATCTTCTCTGGCAAATGCCCTTCTCGGGGAAGAGAGGAATATTGTAACCCCTGTGGCCGGAACTACACGGGATGCCATTTTTACACGCTACAATAAATTCGGGCACGATTTCATGCTTATAGATACGGCCGGTCTTCGCAAGAAGGGCAAATCGATGGAGAATATAGAGTTTTATTCAATAATGAGATCGGTCAGGGCAATTGAAAATTCGGATGTCTGCCTCTTAATGGTTGATGCAACCCGTGGGATGGAGGCCCAGGATGTCAATATTTTCAACCTTATTGTCCGTAATAAAAAAGGAGTGCTTATACTTGTAAACAAATGGGATCTGATTGAAAAGGATACCGGTTCGGTAAAGAAGTTCACCTCTATCGTCAAAGAGAGGATATCTCCTTTTGAAGACGTTCCGGTTATCTTTATCTCGGCTCTGACAAAACAGCGAATTCACAAAACTCTGGAGACTGCCCTGGAGGTTTATGGCAGAAGAAAGCAGAGGATCAGCACTTCCAGGTTAAATGAGGTTCTCCGGAAAGCGGTTGATCAGTTTCACCCGCCTGCTGTTAAAGGCAAGCATATAAAAATAAATTATGGGACACAGTTGCCCGTGCAAACTCCCGCATTTGCCTTTTTCTGCAACCTCCCGCAGTATATAAGGGATCCCTACAGGAGATACCTTGAAAACAGGCTGAGAGAGAGCTTCAATTTTACCGGTGTTCCTATTCAGATCTTTTTCAGAAGGAAGTAGAAAGCGGTCTTATACCTTTATGCCCATGAACAATACATCGTCAACCTGATCATAATCCCCCTTCCAGATATTGAAATTGTTTCTCACATGCTCATACTGTTCTTTCAGGGGTTTATTGCAGATATCGGCAAGCAGGTTTTTCAGGCGCACCATTTTGTACTTTTTACCCATGGGGCCTCCGAACTGGTCGGGGTATCCATCTGAGAAGAGATAAATAATATCTCCCCGGTTAAGCTGATAGCCCTGGTTTTCAAAGTCTTTCTCTTCTGTGTAATAACCTCCTATGGAGTTGCGGCTACCCCTGATATAACTGAGCTCTCCTTTGTGAAGCATTATAATCGGGCGCATGGCTGATGCAAAACGGAGGTACCTGCTCTTAATGTCAAATTCACATACGGTAATATCCATTCCGTCGGTTGATTTCCCGGACTGGTCAATATTCTGGTTAAGGGTGCTGGTTATCTCAATGTCCAGTGTTTTGAGGACTTCCGAAGGAGAATTTACATCGGGGCGCATGCATATATCCTTTATCAGGGTTGTGCCTATCATCGACATAAAAGCGCCCGGCACACCATGCCCGGTAGAATCTGCGCAGACAATCAGGAACTTGGTTTCACTGACTTTGTCAAACCAGTAGAAGTCCCCGCTCACAATATCCCTGGGCCGATAGAATACGAAAGACTCAGAAAAATTTTCTTCAATTTTGGAAATCGGAGGCAGAATGCTTGCCTGGATTCTCTGGGCATAATTGATACTGTCGGTAATATCCCTGTTTTTATGCTCTATTTCAACTTTTTGTTCTATTACCTCCCTGGTTCTTATTTCAAGCTCCCTTTCAATACGCTCTTTTTCAAGCCTCAGGTTCCTTTCCCTGATCTTAACGATCATAAAAAACAACAGTACACCGAAAGCAATTACAAAGAGGAAGAAATACCATTTTTTCCATATAGGAGTATCAATGCTGATCAGGAGTGACAGAGGCACTTCGGCAGTGATACCTTCGGCATTGTATGCGCGGAGCAGAAATTCGTAGTTACCGTCGTCAAGCCTGGGATAATAGGCAAATCTGTATTCAGACAGATCAGACCAGTCCAGGTCATACCCCTCCAGCTTGTATTGATACTGGACCTTATCGGGATATGAATAGTGCAGTCCTATAAATTCAATTCTGAATTTATAGCTTCCGTATGGAAGTGATACCTTATCAGTTATCTCATATTCCTCATCAGATATCTGAAGGGAGGTAATATTCATCAAAGGAGGTGACTGCAGTGCTCTTTCCCTGGCGGGATCAAAAGAAACAAGTCCCTCGGTTGTCCCGAAAAGCAGAATCCCGTCTGATGTGATATGTGATGAATTAAAATTAAAATCTCCCCTTATTGCGCTTTCGGTTCCGTAGGTACGCACTAAATAGGTGTCGGGATCCACCCTGCTTAGCCCAAGTCTGTGTCCGACCCAGATATTGCCTTCACTGTCTGTCAGTAAACTATAGCAAAAATTTGCATGGAGACCCTCTTCAGCAGTAAGCTGAACAATGGTATCACTGGCTATTTTCAGAATACCGCTGCCATTGGTGGCTGCCCATAACCGTCCTTTCTTGTCCTCGGTAACAGACACAAAATCAAGCTCGTAGCCAATGGCGATTTCATGCTTATTCTCAATATCAACTATCCTGTTGCTTCTGGTGGCAATCCAGTTTATACCATCGGTATCCCTGTAAATGCTCCTTATAAAGTTGCGTGGTAAGCCATCATCAGTGCTGTAGCGGGTTCTGTCGCCTGTATGCAGGTTAAATTCAATCACACCGTTGCCGGTGGCGGCTCTGAGTATGCCATCATTGTAATTCAGGTCATGAACGGCATTTTCCAGGGAGTTGGGTGAAATATGGAAGGATACTGCACTCTGCTGAGCCTTTCCAAGCTTGTAAACACCGCTGGAGGCGGTCCCGATCCAGATGTTGTTATCACTACAGGATACGATGGCGGTGACCATATCAAAAGGAAGGCCCCGTGCGGTTCCGTAAAACATCCGGTTCTCTGGATTTTCCCTTGACATTCGTAGCAATCCGCTCTCGCCTCCCAGCCAGATGTAATGGTCATTTGAATAAACCGCAAGAACATTACTGCCAAAAGGCTCATCAAATTTCCTGTAAAAGCTGAATGCATCGTCAATAAGCATTGACAGCCCGTTAAAAGTAGCAAACCAGAAATTTCCTTCGATATCCTTAAACACACCGTAAACATAATCTGCTGCCAGTCCGTTTAAAGTGGTAAAATTCATCACTTCAGTATTGACACTTCCGGTAAAGTAACCGGCTATCCTGTAAACTCCCTGCCCCCTGGTGCTGATCCATATATTCCCGTTGCTATCCACAAATACCGATTCCACATTTACATAACCAAACCCGAGATCTTCACCGATATTTGTTGAACTGTAAAGGTTGCCCGGGCCTCTCTTAAGGTGAAATATCCCCCGGTCTCTTGTACCTACAAAGATCCCCCTGTCGTCCATTGAATTGATACCGGAAATTGTTACATCCGGGATAGCTGTAATCTTTTCAATCATTTCAGGTTTCTCTCCGGGGGAATAACTGTAACTGTACAAACCCTCAAATGTGCCTATAAGCAATTTACCCTCATCTGTAATGGCAAGGGCAGTGATCTGCGCCGAGGTAAAATTCTCACTATGGAGAACACTGTTTCCTTCCCGGTCCATGATAAGCAGTCCGTGCTGCTGCGATGATATCAATATATTGCCTTCATGATCCTCCGCAATCCCTGTTATCCTTGTTCTCATTCCTTTATTGTCCAAAA
>SLOS01000117.1 GCA_007132365.1 Bacteroidales bacterium
CCTGCCGGACGGGTGGTCGTGCCTGCCGGACGGGTGGTCGTGCCTGCCGGACGGGTGGTCGTGCCTGCCGGACGGGTGGTCGTGCCTGCCGGACGGGTTGTTGTACCTGCCGGACGGGTTGTTGTACCTGCCGGACGGGTTGTTGTACCTGCCGGACGGGTTCCGGTTTCACCAGGCCTGGTTGATGATCCTACAGCAGCCCTTCTGTCTGTTGCAGTCCTGTCCGAGCTGATTCCACTGTCCTCCGTTCTCCTTGATCCGGGCCCAGCAGTGGCACTGGTACGACGACCATAGGCATCGGTAACACCCATTGCAGGTGTAAATCCTCCAATTCCGCCTCCACCCCTTGAACCTATATAACTACCTGACCCACGCCGGTGACCTGTATGATAAGTTGCCACTCTGCCGTGTACAGGTGCATGGTATCCGTAATATCCGTAATGTCCCCAGTAAGTATGAGGATAATAGGCATACCGCGCATACCCGTAATGACCGTACCAGGGACTGTAAAAGCCATATCCTCCCCAGTATGCATAGGGCGAGTAATAATGCCTCCATGGACGATAGCGCCAGGGAGAATAACCAAAGTACATAGAAGAATACCATGGTGAATAAAACGGACTGTGCCAGCCCCAGGAAAAACCGAAATGGTAACGGTTTATGCTGCGCCAGTAAAAATCTGTGTAAAACGGATCATAATATCCTCCGTAGTAATAATAATCAGAATGGAACCTTCTCAGCCGGGTGGACCAGTAGTAATCACCGGGGCCATAGAAATTATAGTTGGTAACATGAGAAGGTTGCCTCTCAGCATACTGAACCTGCTCATAGGCAAAGGTATCCCTTCCAACCACGTAATATTCTTCAAAATATATTGTATCAGACGGTGTTACACCGTATTCTTCCCAGGCATATCTGGTTGCAGATTTGGTTACTGCAGCATGCCCGGCATCAGCATCTCTCTCCGGCACACTATTTGGTCTCTCCGACACCACCGCTACTGCAGGGTCATCACCGGGAGTATAATAAAGATCATCATACCCGGTTGAGAGATAGGTTCCGGATGAACAAGCTCCCGTTAAAAGAGCCAGAAACATAATTATTTTTACATTTGCTTTCATGATCAACCTCCCGATTATTTTTTTGAGATAATTCTTTTATTTTTTAATATTTGAAACCACTGAAATAGTAACAAAATCCGTACCAATTAGCAACTGAAACTGAAATTTTATTAGTGCGAAACAGAGTACAGTGTAATAAACAGCTTAAATTTTACCCTCACGATCCGCTACACGATTATTTTTATACGCAGAAAATTAGTTAATTTGCGAAGATTTAATTTTTTACTAATAAAACAAATTATATACCAATATTCAGAAATGGCAAAAGTTCTAACAAGCAGAAAAGATAATTATGCACAATGGTATAATGACCTGGTAATCAAAGCTGATCTTGCAGAAAACTCGGCTGTGCGCGGTTGCATGGTCATAAAACCCTATGGTTATGCAATCTGGGAAAAAATGCAGGCAGTGCTTGACCGGATGTTCAAAGATACGGGACATTCAAATGCCTATTTCCCCCTCTTTATACCCAAATCATTTCTGAGCAGGGAGGCAGATCACGTTGAAGGTTTTGCAAAAGAATGTGCTGTTGTTACCCATTACAGGCTTAAGAATTCGGCCACCGGTAAAGGCATAGAGGTAGATGAAACGGCAAAACTGGAAGAGGAGCTTATAATCAGGCCAACTTCTGAAACGATTATCTGGAACACATATAAAAACTGGATACAATCTTACAGGGACCTGCCACTGCTGATTAATCAGTGGGCCAATGTTGTAAGATGGGAAATGCGCACAAGGCTTTTTCTCAGAACAACAGAGTTCCTCTGGCAGGAGGGACACACTGCCCATGCAACAAAGGATGAGGCAATGGAAGAGACTCTGAAAATACTGGATATCTATTCGGGATTTGCTAAAAACTGGATGGCGATGCCGGTGGAGGCTGGAACCAAAACGGAGAATGAGCGGTTTGCCGGCGCCGTTGAAACCTACTCAATTGAAGCATTGATGCAGGACGGGAAAGCATTGCAGTCGGGCACATCCCATTTTCTGGGACAAAATTTTGCCAAAGCCTTTGATGTAACATTTTTAAATAAGGAAGGGAAACTTGAGCATGTTTGGGCCACCTCATGGGGAGTTTCCACCAGGCTCATGGGAGCGCTTATAATGGCGCATTCAGATGACAGGGGACTGGTGCTTCCGCCAAAGCTGGCGCCGGTGCAGGTGGTTATAGTGCCAATATATAAGAAAACCGAACAGCTGGGAATAATAGGCGAGAAGGTTGACATTATAATGAAAAGGCTTATTGACTCAGGAATTTCAGTGAAATATGATGACAGGGACACCCAGAAACCAGGCTGGAAATTTGCGGACTATGAACTGAAAGGGGTCCCTGTAAGGCTTGCTGTGGGACCGAGGGATGTCGAAAACAATACAGTCGAAGCAGCAAGAAGGGATACTCTTCAGAAAGAGGTATACCCGATGGAAGGTATTGAAAAAACCGTTAAAAACCTGCTGGAGGAGATACAGGATAACATATACAAAAAAGCACTTGATTTTAAGGAGCGGAATACTTTTATAGTGGACAGCTACGAAGAATTCCGGCATATTACAGAGACAAAAGGCGGGTTTATACTTGCCCACTGGGATGGTACAAAAGAGACCGAAGAGAAAATAAACCAGGAGACCAAATCCACCATACGCTGTATCCCCCATAACCATACACGGGAAGCCGGGAAATGCATGGTAACGGGCAAACCTTCCCGGCAGCGGGTAATATTTGCACGGGCTTATTAAAACAGGGCAGTCGCCGGGATATCAGCCGGCGACAACAGCGGCAATAACATCGGCAATAACAGCCGGTATAACAAAAGGAACAACAGCAGTAATCAGGGTTTGGGAGGAGTTGGTGCCAGAAGCACAGGTTCCTCATAATCACTCTTCATGGTATAGGGCAACATATAAACCCGGTCGCCGGAAGAATTGGTAAAAAACAGCCGCGATACCGAAAAGTTTTCCGAATCGGCGTCCGCCCAGATTCCAAAAAAGGGGTCGGAAGGATTGGGCGGCCTCCGGACATAGCTGTGGTTCCTGGGACTGTTGGAGGTAACCTGACGGTCGAGCTTCCAGCTTTTGCCATTATCACTGGAAACCCACAGTCCAACCTCACCTCCTGTATGATAAGGCTGGGGGCCAGGTAATGCGGGGCCCGTAAGCGTCCACCTGTCCCCGTTAATATAGAGGCTTCCCATATCATAATTATGGTCTGAACGGGTAATCTCTCGTCTCTCCCATTCATTGCCGGTCCAGTGAATAATCTCCCATATCCTGGGGTCGTTTTCCGGTCCCGGCATATACCCTCCGCTGGTAACGGCCATGATTACCGGATTCCCGTCACCATCAAACAGTAATTTGGTAATATAGGCCAGTCTGCCCATTTCTTCGTAGTCAACGACAAGGGCAGGATTGTCGCGATTATCGAGCGGCACCTGCAGCTTTTGTCCGTCCGCGGTTTTCCATGTTTCGCCAAGATCATCAGTTTCGGCATAATAAATATTGGTCCTGCGGTCAACGTTCCCTCCCGGATGATAATTGAAGGCTGAACCAATGCGCTGGTTAATGGTATCCAGCCTGGTGACCTGGTAGTGGCCGCCAAAACCCGCAAGCTTCCGGAGATCCCTTGCAGGTTCCGGGGTCCAGTCCCCGCCATCGGTGCTTGTCTCCCAGTAAAGCTCCCGGCCGGCAGTATAGAGGGTAAGAAGATGCATGAACCCCTTACCCGGTATGTGCCATATATGAGAATAGGTCTGTTCCCTGGAAATTATCTTTTCAAACTTATCAACCGAATAAGGTTCAGTTGCGCGGAAGATCTGGCCGGGCCTCCTCCTGCCCCTGCCTGCTATAAAAACCCAGATATATCCTTCATCATCAATGGTAATGCTTGGGTTGTCATGAGGATCATCCACCCCTC
>SLOS01000228.1 GCA_007132365.1 Bacteroidales bacterium
CAAAGCTTGTATCCTGGTATGCAGATATTCAACACAAACACTATCCTGAGTTTTTTTCAAGAAGGAAAATTCTTGAGCGTGATCTGAGGATTAAGTTTATTTTAAAAAATTCTGATCATCTAGTGTTGTCAAGTAATGCAGTAGCTAATGATTTTAAAAGATTCTTCAATATTCGTAATGGTATCAATATTCACATATTTCATTTTGTATCAGTCATTGACAATTTTAATAAGCATGATATTGAAGATCTCAGGAAGAAATATAAAATTCCGGAAAAATATTTCATTATTTCAAATCAGTTTCACAAACATAAGAATCATAGAGTTTTGCTTAAGGCACTCGTCAGATTGAATAAAATGGGGTCTAAGGTGCACCTTGTGATGACCGGAAGGTTTCCGGAAGCCTCTCATTCTCCTTATATGCAGGAACTTCACTCTCTTATTAATCAAAATAATCTTGGTTCACAAATAAGCCTCCTGGGCATAATCCCAAGGGATGAACAGTTGTTTTTGATGAAGCATTCTCAGGCAGTTATACAACCCAGCCTGTTTGAAGGCTGGAGCACAGTTATTGAAGATGCCAAATCATTGCAAACACCTGTAATTGCTTCTTCATTACCTGTAAATATTGAGCAACTGGGTTCGGATGGAAACTATTTTGATCCTCACGATTATAAAAAACTGGCTGATATTCTTAAAAAATTTCCGGACCGAAACCCCGATAATGTTTATTACGATGAATATTCCAGGAGAATTAGCGCAGCAGCCAAATCATTTATAAATATTTTTCGTGATAACCCGATTTGAAAAAACAGATATTTTGGGCAGGAATATTGTTTTCATAAATCAGGCAACCGGATATCTGACTATTGACGTAATCAATGTATTTGCCGGAGAATTTGGTAAAGTTGAACTGGTAACCGGTAGTATACGTGTTCAGGATACTGAACTTGATCCAAAGGTAAAGATATCCTGGATTTATAAATATAACAGGGGGAACAACTTCAAAAAGGCATTCTCATGGATCATAGCTACTTTGCAGATTTTTTGGTTGTTAAAAACAAGATACAGAAAATTTGAGGTAATTTTCTATACTGTCCCTCCTACAGCATATTTGTTATCAAGTTACATAACATCAAGTTATTCAATTATTATCTTTGATCTCTATCCTGAAGCATTGAAAATAAAAGGCTTTACTGAAAATGGATTATTTTTTCGCTGGTGGGCAAAAAAGAATAACCGGATTTTTTCAAAAGCTCATAAAATAATTACCCTAAGCGACAGTATTAAAAAACAGGTTCTTAACTATTCACCAGATGCAGATGTAAGGGTTATTTCAAACTGGTCTGCTTTTTCATCTTATAAGCCTGTAAAAAAGGAAAGTAATCCCATAATCACCAGAGAAGGACTGAAAGGTAAATTCATAATACAATATTCAGGGAACATTGGTGTGACTCATAATGTTGAAACACTTATTGATCTGGCTGACAGTTTAAGAAATCATACAGATATTGTGTTTCAGATTATCGGACGAGGTGAACGCTATAATCTGATTAAGGATCTGATAAAAATAAAGGGATTAAATAATTGTCATTTACTCCAATTCAGGCCAGATGATGAATTATATTTTTCCCTTTGTGCAGCAGATATAGCGGTAATCATTCTTGATGACAAAACAAATGATATCAGCATACCCAGTAAAACATATAACATTATGGCAGCAGGGATTCCTATAATGGCGATTGCTCCAAGGACTTCCGGGTTAACGGAAATAATTTCACTTCATGAAGCTGGTAAATCCTTTGAAAAAAATCAGCTTTCTGAAATGTCAGATTACATAATTAATCTAAAGAACGATAAATTGCTTTACCAATCGTTATCAGATAATTCGCTTCTGACTGCATCTAATTATACCAAAGAGAATGCTTTAAAATACTTTAAAAATTATGTCGGTTTTGAATCTGCTTAATTAATATGAAGCTTATTAGGAGGCTCTTCTTTTTTTTATATTATCTGAAGCAAACAGACCTTCGTCAATTAGCAGGTTATATCAATTACTCATCATCAATTACAGGAAGATCAAAATTGAAATTGATATCAGATTCTGTAAATTCAATATTTAAGTATAATATTTCTCTTCAGGAATACTTCCTTTTCAAATTCTTTGAAATTGGCCATAATGAGAGGAGTTTTTGGGCTGGCACAGGATTCATGTATGAATATCAACTTAAGATGAATCCCCGATCAGCAAGGGGAGTTTTAGAGAATAAAATTGAGTTCTTAAACTATTTCCGCCTTTATGTTAAAAGAGAATTCAAAAGTATTAATGAACTAGCCAGTAGCCGGGATGCTGCTGAAAAAATGCTTGCCTGCCCATCGGGTCGGCTGGTTCTCAAGGGTTCTAAGGGACAGATAGGCAAAGAGGTAAAAATAGTGTACTGTAATAATTATACCTGTGATACTCTTGTCGCATACATGAAAGAATGCAAGTATGACCTTGCAGAGGAGTATGTTGTTCAGCACCGCTCATTGATGGAGTTGTCCCCTTCGGGATTAAATACGATACGAATTATCACTCAGTTACATGATGGAATGGTTTATTTCCTTGGAGCGCGCTTGCGGATATCAGTAAATTCAACCGTAGACAATATGGCTGCAGGTAATCTGGCCGCCTCTGTAGATTTAAAAAAAGGAATTGTTAATGGTCCGGGAGTTTACAGTGATATCTTAAAAGAAGATTGTACAATTCATCCAGTAACCGGGAAAGAAATTAAAGGATTTACTATTCCTTTCTGGAATGAAGTTATAGAATTAGCTAAAAACTCAGCCCTTCATACACCCCAAAACAGGTCAGTCGGATGGGATATTGCAGTTACAAAGGATGGGGCTGAACTTATTGAAGGTAACCACAACTGGTGTAAGTTGCTTTGGCAACTGCCTGTCAAAAAAGGCCTTAAGAACGAACTTGAGAAATATCTTTAATGGAAGGGTTCCTTATCTATATCAAGCATAATTTTAATTTTTTCTGGAGAATAATTGAATTTGGCAATTCACAAATATTCTCGTTATTAAATAAATCATCACTTGACAAAATACTTCAGGGTGTTTTTCAAGATTTCTCTGTAAAACCTTATGTGTACAGAAGGCTTCTGATTTCGGATGCTGTATCTTTATATGAACTTATTAATTCACAGGAAAAGGAAGATCTTGAATATTTCAAACCTCATAAATTTGATAAACTATCAATAGAAAAACAGTTTTCCAATTGCTCCTTTCTTATGATGGGCGCATTTGACGGAAACAAGCTGATCGGATATTTCTTCCTCCGGTTCTTTGCAAACAGGAAATGTTTTGTTGGCCGGCTGATTGATAAGAATTACCGGGGCAACGGTATAGGAAAAGTGATGAACAATATCATGTATGAAACAGCATGGAGAATGGGTTTTCGGTGCTTTTCGACAATATCTCAAAGTAATAAGGCAATAATGAACTCTCATTCAAGCAATAAAACAATGGTAGTTCTGAAAAAGCTGAAAAATAACTATTTGCTTGTTGAGTTTATAAGGGGATAAAGACTAAACAATAAAGTAAAGTAAATTAAGCTAAGAATCAGATTTAGTTTTAAATTATATGAATTGCTTGTTTTCTTAAATTTTTAAATGATCTTTAATACCCAGGGCTTATATTTATATTTGATTAATACCTGTTTTTCTTACATGAATAGATTTTTTTTATGGATTAATGTAAAATTTTAAAACATTAATGGTCGTTTTTACGTTTTATTTAGATACCATCAAACGACCGATATGAAAAATAAGATGATACCGTTTTTTTTGATTTTTTTAGTAATTGGTTTTTTTAGTAATTGCGATAAAAGTGAACCACCAGAAATGGTTGAAAAACCTGATATCGGTGGCCAGTATTATGTTGCAACCTGGGGTAGCGATATGAATCCGGGAACGTTTGATAAACCTTGGCGTACATGGCAGAGAGCATTTTCAAGAGCAAAAGCGGGAGATACAGTATATTTCAGAGGAGGAATATATTACGATGATAAAGATGTTGCAGCAGTTAGACATGAACCAGCATCCTCTGGTAATTGGGGGTTTAATGGGACGGCTGACAACTATATACACTTTTTCAATTACCCAGGAGAGGTTCCTGTTTTAGACGGGAAAAACAGAACACCCGCTCATTGGAATACCGCGATGATATTTGACGGCTCTGCATATATCCATCTTAGAGGATTGACAGTTCGAAATTTCGATCAGATAGTTGCCGCTGACCCTGCTACAGGAATAAGTGCGTGGGGAGTATCTAATATGATATTTGAACAAATAGTTGTTCATAATATAGGAGGACCGGGCATATTTTATATGAGCGGATTAGGTTATCGTCAGTATCCTCATATTGAGTACGATACAACTATTTTTTTAAATTGTGACTTTTTCAACAACGAAGACCCTCTTGAAGGGTCGGCTGGTATTGGCGGGAAGGCTGATGGTTTGTGGTATGGTGGTGGCCGAGGTGCTTTCTGTATTATTGATGGCTGTCGTGCATGGAATAACTCAGACGGAGGTTTTGATACTGCTGGTGATGCCACGATTGTCATAAGAAATAGTTGGGCTTTTCTTAATATTCATGAACACGGAGATGGGACAGGTTTTAAATTCGGTTCTCCAAGTTCACGCAATCCTGTGTATGGTCAAATTATAAGGTATGTCTATAACAACATTGCAGCATGGAACGAATGGGGTTTTACTGAGAATAATAGGTCGGTTGGCGGATTAAATTGCCATGTGTTTAACAATATTGCTTATGATAATGAAGAGTTGGGATTTATTGGGTTTAAACATGAATATGGAGATACTATGCAAAATGTTTATTATAACAACATATCTTATGTAAACCGTTATTATCAGGACTGGCTCCGTAATGGAGTTTTATTCGCAAGTGATAAGGTTCATGGCTACGAAGGCAGTAACAACACTTGGGACCATCCAAGTAGGAGAAATCCTATGTATATAGATATTCAGGATTCAGATTTTCATGGAGGGCTTGATTCTGTTACAATAGTCTCGCAGATGACAGCCCCTCGAAAATCTGACGGTTCTCTTCCAGATATTACTGTTTTTAGATTATCTGAGGAATCGATATTTAAAGGTAATGGCACTTATGTTGGCATGAGCCAAAATCCAGATATAGGCGTTGATTGGGAATACTTTGACAGAACCAAGGGAAGCACTTTGCTTCATTTACAGAAAAGATAACTTATTTGTATCCAGATTTATACTTAAATAATCCTTCTGCCAATAACTGTTCAGGATTTTTCCACCACATTCAGAATTAATAAATCTAATAAATAACCGCTTTCACAATTAAGTGATAAAACGGCTCTTTGATATTGTTGCATCATTTTTTGGAATAATTCTGCTAAGTCCATTATTATTAACTATTGCTGTATTAATAAAAATCCGTATGCCAGGCCCGGTGCTGTTCAAGCAAGTCCGTGCGGGAAGGAAGGGCAGGCCATTTACAATATGCAAATTCCGGACAATGTCACTTAACCACAACGGGAATACAATTTCAGTAAAGGGGGAAAGCCGAATCACACCTCTTGGTGCAATACTCCGCAAATACAAGCTTGATGAGTTGCCTGAACTATGGAATGTTCTGAAGGGAGATATGAGTTTTGTCGGCCCCCGGCCTGATATGCCGGAGTATGCAAGCAGGCTTACGGGAGAAGAGAGGCAAATCCTCGAACTTCGGCCCGGCATTACCGGTCCGGCAACTCTTGAGTATGCCAATGAGGAGGAAATTCTTGCTTCCGTACCTGACCCTCAAAAATATAATGATGAGGTTATTTGGCCTGACAAGGTCAGGAAGAATCTTCAATATTACCACAATCATAGTTTTGCAGGCGACCTAAAAATTATACTCAAAACACTCTTCTGGAGGTGATACTCTCAAAAAGAAACAACTGTAAATGAAATCCAAAATCCTCATTATCAGCATATTTTTAATAATCATCATTTCTTCTATCTGTGCTTTCATTAATGCAGGGCGCTGGCTGGTAAAGGAAGATAATATAACGAAAGCAGATGCCATGGTCATACTCATGGGCCGTATCTCCGACAGGGTACTTCAGGCAGCAGATCTTTACAACCAAAATGTTGCCGGCAAGGTACTGATTGTTGGACCAGGCCTCGATGAAAATAAAGACCTTGAAGCAAGAGGCGTTTATATTGAAAGCAACAGCACACAAGCCCGTAAAGCGCTTGTTTCAATGGGTTTGCCTTTCGACAGCATTTTGATCTTGCCGGGATATGAAGCCAGGAGTACATTAACTGAAGCAAAGACTATAAGGGACTATCTAATAAAAAACCCCGGCATAGACACATTGCTTCTGGTAACATCAGCCCAGCATACACGTAGGGCATATATGATCTTCAAGTCCGCCTTCAGGAACTCGGAAAGACATGTCGAAATATTTTGCAGTCCCAGCATATATACCAAATTTACTGCCGAAAGATGGTGGGAAACGAACCAGGATATGCGGGTTGTTCTGCTGGAATATCTGAAGATGGCAAACTTTCTTCTAATTGACAGATGGAGACTGAAGAATCACGAAGTATGCCTGGATCCGGTGGATGGCTGTTTGTATTAATACTATTCATCCGGAGTGCCTTCCGGGCAATTAAATGACATTATGAACACCCCAACTAATATTAACAAAAGAATCTTCCTCTCCACCCCCCACATGTCCGGAAAAGAAATGCATTATGTTGAGGAGGCTTTTAAGAAAAACTATATAGCCCCGCTAGGCCATAATGTTGATTCTTTTGAAGAATCTTTGGCAAATTTTTGTAAAATAAGTCATGTTGCCGCACTTAGTTCAGGTACCGCTGCTATTCATCTGGCTTTAACAATTCTTGCAGTTAAGCCCGGGGATGAAGTTATTGCACCAACATTCACATTCTCTGCTACCATCAATCCGATAACATACCTGGGAGCAACTCCTGTTCTGGTTGACAGCGAACCTGAAACATGGAATATGGATCCTGATCTGCTTGAGAAAACAATTATAAAACTAAGGAATCGTTCAGGGCCCGGGAAAAAAGGAGTTGCCGGACCAAAAGCAATCATAGTGGTTCATCTGTATGGAATGCCTGCCAATATGGATGCAATAATGCATATTGCAAATAAGTATGGGATACCCGTTATTGAGGATGGAGCCGAGTCTTTGGGAAGCCGTTATATGGGCAAACCTGTAGGGACTTACGGTAAAATGGCAATCCTTTCTTTCAATGGAAATAAAATTATTACTACTTCAGGAGGAGGGGCATTGATATCAGATGATAAAGAAGTGATAGATAAAGCCAGGTTTCTGGCTGCGCAGGCCCGTGATCCTGCTCCTCATTACCAACACAGCGAAATAGGTTATAATTACCGGATGAGCAACATTTTAGCAGGAATAGGCCGGGGACAAATGGAGATAATTGAGGAAAGAATAAAGCAAAGACGGAAAATCAATCAATGGTACCGAGATATTTTAAAAAATGTGCCAGGCATCACCTTTCAAACTGAACCCTCTGATAATTATTTCTCGAACTATTGGCTGACCTGTATCATTATTGACCGCGAGAAATCAGGAACTGACCGTGAAAAGCTGCGAATTGCCCTTGAAGCTGAAAATATTGAATCCCGCCCTCTGTGGAAACCCATGCACCTTCAGCCTGTATTTAAAGGTTCGCAGGCTAATTTAAACGGTACTTCAGAAAAACTATTTAATGATGGGCTTTGCCTGCCATCATCTTCTAATCTTACAGAATCAGATTTAACAAGGATTTCCGGGGTAATCAAAAAGCAATTTAACCCGGAAAAAGAATTTTAATATATCACACTAATAATAACAAGACTTATGAAAAAGGCACCCCCAAAAAAGGAAAGAGTGACATGCAAGAAGTGTTTGATGCCTTTCGAGGAAAGGTTTATCAACAAGAACGGTGAATGCGTAATCTGCGATGAATACCGGAAAAAATGGCTTAATCGTGACTATGAAGAAAAAGAGAAAGAACTTAAGCAAATCTTTGAACACTACAGGCAAAGGAATAAAGATCACAAGTACGATTCGATAGTAGCTTTTTCAGGCGGAAAGGATAGCGTATACGCCCTCTATCTGATTACCAGGAAGTATGGTATGCGGCCTCTTGTTGTAACGGCAGACAACGGATTGCTGACACCTTTTGCGAGAGCTAATATGAAGAAAGTCATCGACCAGTTCGGTGTTGACCACATTGTTGTAACCCGCGACCAGGAGGAACTGAAGTCAATATACCGGGCTTATTTTAAGAAGACAAAAAACTTCTGTGAAATATGTTATCTGACTATCCACAGTGCTTTGGGGCAAGCTGCTTTGGAGCACGATGTTCCGCTTATCATCACCGGTTTTGCATTCAAGGTAGATTCCTCACATTTCCGTGCAGCTCATCGCTATTGTTTTGAAGACTCCTTTGCGAAGATTGTAAAGGACTCTATCCCTGCTGAGATATATGAGAAGTATATAACCAAGCAGGCACGTGCAGATAACCAGTTTCATCTTTTGCACCTGTTTGATTATATCAACCATGTGGACAAGGAAATATATCACGTACTTGAGAATGAGCTTGGCTGGGATAGCAATAAACGGGAAGATAAACATATGGACTGCAGGTTTCACCACATGCTGGGTTACCTGAGAATGATTAATGGCGACCTGACTTCCCTGGCACTGATGACACCAGCAGCTTTATTGCGGGACGGGCAAATTACAGTTGAAGAGTTTCACGAACAACTGGCAAAAGAAAAGGATCTGTTTAAAAATGTGGACAAAAAACAATTAGAGGAATTTTTAGATTTTTTCGGAGTCGATGAAGAATTTCTGACCTCAAATCCTGATTGTCCGGAATTGGCTGAAATTCTTGTATATGAAAGCGATATCGAAAACCTCATAAAGTCTGAACGTAATAAGGGAGCGGATAATTTGACTTTGATCAAATTGCTGTTCGATAGTATTCGACCCGAACTCAAGAGAGATGGTGGTGACATCCGTATAATCAGTTTCAATGAGCAGCTATTGAGGATCGAACTATTGGGAGCCTGCAGGGCATGTACGATTGCCGATCAGGTTATGATGAGGTATCTGGAGCACCTTATTCGCACATACATTTCTGAAGATATCATACTTGAGAACGTGAAGCCCCTTGCTCCTTTCTCCCGGTAATAATCATGAATAAAAACAGGTCTTGTAATGATACGTAACTCATGGATTCCACTCGATGATCGGTCGGTGTGGAGGGATATCCTGGGGGGTATTCCCCATGCCTTCGGTCACACATGGGAAAGTTGTTATGCTATGTCGTTGAGTACCGGCTACAACACCTATTTGTACACTTTCGAAGCAGACGGGGTACTTATAGTTTGTCCAATTGCAGAACGTTCTTTCGGTGGTCATATTGACATCCTAACACCTTATGGATTTTCAGGTTTCACTGGAAACGGATCGTATCCGGACTTTCCGAAGCACTGGAAGCAGGAAGCTGCCAGGCGGAAATATGTCTGCGGCTATATTGGCCTCAACCCGATTCTTAACGATCACGGATACCATATACCAGAGGATGCATATACCTACAACTGTATCTACGCCATTGATCTGAGTCTTGAGCTTGAAGAGTTATATACACGTCTTTCCACGAACCGCAAACGTCAGTTGCGTTCAACTGAAAAAAACATAAAAATTATTTTCAATCGAAAAAGACTTCTGGCCTTCATTCTCGGGTACTATTCCGATTTCTACCGGCGCAAAGGAGCTTCGGCTGTTTACCATTTTTCACCCGAAACTATTAAAGAACTGGTATCCTGGGATAACGTCATACTTTTGGGTGCAGAAGGAAAAGATGGCATAGAAGAGGTCATGATGCTCGCATTTACTCAATTTGTAGGTGAATACATTATGAGTATTTCAAGTGACGATTCACGTCGGCACACAGTAGCTTTGCTCTGGAAAGCAGTACATATTTTGAAGGAAAGGGGAGTAAACTGGTTTAATCTTGGGGGAGGTATCCGGCCTGGTGACGGGGTTGCGCAGTTTAAAGAAAGGTTTGGTGGAAAGGTTTTTCCTTTTCAAAGTTTAAAACAAATATACAATACTGAACTTTATACCACTCTCTGCAATCAAACACACAACAATCCTGAAGATATTGAAGGTTACTTTCCACCATATCATGCCGGGAAATAGCGTAGACTTTTATTTAATTATGATTATCATTTAGCCAGCTGGCAAAGCTATTTAACTTCAACATTGGGTGCAGCAATATGCTGAAGGGAGTTTGTAGGTGTTATTTACGCAATTATTAACATTATTTTTAATAAATTAATTAAAACATGAAAAGGATTAAATCTTCCGGAAACAACAAATGTGATATTTGTGAAAGCAATAACTGGCTTAAATTGCCTGATCCTGCTCCATCACACTCAGTTACAACATCCGGGAAAATAATAGATCAACCACTTGGTAAATCATTATGCTCTAAGTGCGGTTTTGTTCAGCGAAATCTGTTCCTGTTTCTGGGGCATACCGATTACTACCATGAAGAGTATGCATCCTATTACGAACGTCCGGGAACTGAAGAATACCACAGGAAAAGATACCAGGCCCTTCTGGGATGGATGAGCAGATATTTGCCTGAAAATCACGAATTTAAAACTGTTCTTGATGTGGGCTGCGGACAGGGATGGATGATGGATGAAATGTTGTCCAGATACCATGATATTGAGATCAGTGGCATCGAACCCAATAAACATAATTCAGATATTGCAAAGCGGAAAGGCCATTCAATAACAGAAACCACAATCGAACAATCAGCAGATAACAAAACTTATGATCTGATCTATTCAAACAATGTGCTCCAGCATGTAAACGATGTAAAGGGGTTCCTGTATAATATGAAGATACGATTAAACGAGCAAGGTGTTATTATTGTAACCTGTCCCGATGGTTCGAGACCGAGCATTGATTTGCTCTGGTCTGACCACAACCACTCCCTTTTACCTGAGCACCTTGTAAGGCTGGGTCGTAAACTGGGGTTTGAGAAAGTATACGTGACCCAGTCCGACAATAACCCTTCAATTCCTCCTGCTCAATTATTGGTAATGAGCAACAACCCGGTATATTCAGGATCATCTTTGGAAGAAGCACGGGTTCCGGTCAGAGAAATAAACCACGATTACAAAAGTAAATCCGAATACCTCGAGTCCTTCAGAAAATTGAACAAATACCTGGCAAAAAGAATTTCCGGCTATTCGAATGTTTATAATTTCGGTGCCAGTTACTGGACATCTGTAATTGCTGCGTATTGCCCCGATTACTGGAAGCGGGTTGAGGCTTGTGTGATTGATACACAGGATAGCGTCAATGAATTCATGGGCAAGAAGATCATTGAGTTGAAATCATTGAGAAAAACAGATCAAAATGTAATGGTGTTGGGTACTGCACCAAACAGTCATACAGCACTGGAAAACAGATTAAACGAATATTCAAAAATAATTAAATGGGATAGTTTTTTCAATTATTAGTGAATTGCTACTGATCAGAGCTATTGATATAAATTGAGGTGGTTTTTATACATTTAATAGAAATCTTTTATTCTTTAAAAAACCCATCAGCTCTCTTCACAAAATTCAATGAATTTTACATCATATGTGTTATGCATGAAGCTCATATAATTTACATGTAAAATCGAACGAAGGTCAAAATATTGTCATGATAAGATACATAAGGCCAATTACTTGATAAAAAATATTTTTTATGAAAGTAGCCATAATGCAACCTTATTTTTTTCCTTATATTGGTTATTTCCAGCTTATAAACTCTGTTGATCTTTTTGTTTTCTATGATGATGTAAATTTCGTAAAACAATCCTGGATCAACCGGAACTACATATTGTTAGATAAAAAAAAACACCTGTTAACCGTTCCCTGTAAGTCAATAAGTCAAAATAAACCGATTAACGTTATAGAAATTGATAAAGAGAACAGATGTTTTAAAACTATTCTGTTAACAATTGATATTGCATATCGTAAGGAAGCGCCATATTTCAGTTCTGTCTTTCCTGTTATCGAAAATGCGATGACCTCAAATTCCGGCTCAATATCCGGTCTTGCTATTGAAAGTATTGTATCTACATGCAAGTATTTAAATATTCAGACAAAATTTATGGTCGCCTCTGAAAGCTTCTCAGAAACGATCGGGCAAGGAAAGTCTGGCAGGTTGAAATCCATATGTAAAAACCTGGGGGCGGATGAATATATCAATGCCATCGGTGGAATTGAACTATACGATAAAAAAGAATTCAATGAATATGGAATAAATCTGTCATTTATAAAAAATTCGAATAATTTATCCTATTCACAAGGCAGAAATCAGCAATTTATTCCCAACCTCTCAATAATTGATGTTATGATGTTCAATCCAGTTCAGGAAATTACTCAAATGATTGAAAATTATGAATTGGTATGAGAATTGATATAGTAAAATATAAAAAGGGCTATCCCGATTTTGAGATAGCCCCATAAAAAAAATGTTTATTGATCGACAATCTTTATTCGCATACCTTGAAAAACATTGCCCAGCTTCCTCTTGGGGTGAACAGGCAACCCTGCCCCCATGCAGTTTCTTCCCGTTCTTCAGGTTCGCAAGGTAGTGGATATGATATTAAAATATTTTGTTTATCACCATAATCGAGGGCAATGCCAATTCTTTCTCCGCAACCAGGCACAAACCCTTCACCCAGATCAAGTGCCATATCATAAAGTTTCTTGGCTTTATTCCACCAGTCCTGTTCTTCCCAGGGTTCTTCAGTGTTATAACCATCCAGATATAAATATTCCAGCCATCTTGGTTCATTATCGTCAAGAAGCCAATATATTGCTATCTGTAAATCCCCCCAGGTGTACACAAATTCACCATCATCCATACCTGCATAAACATTGTTTAGAAGCCAGTTAACCTTATCAAAATTTTCAGGAATACTTACAATGCCTTCCGGTAAAAATCCATATGTGCTAAAAGCTGTAGGTGAAGCAATGTACACAGACAATACAGTCCCTTCTATGCACCAAGCATCATAAGTTCCATCCAGAAAAGACCCACCAGAAATTGTAATATCATCATAGTAAGATCTGTTACCAGGTGCAGGACCTCCTCCCAGATTAACATCTACAAGCAGCCCGTCTTCAGGAAACATTGCATTAAATGCATCCAGATCAACAACTCCTCCTTCGCCTTCGCCTGGTCCCACCACAACGGCATGTGCTGCAATGTAATAACATCCATCTGAGGGTTCCGGATCTATATCACCTTTAGGAATTGTATATGTAACTTCATCTGTGTAAAGATCATCATCGCCATAATCAAAATTCCCAATCTGGGGATTGCCTCCACGGTTTGTGACCTGAGCACGTAAATCTTCCTCGCTTGCTGCAATATGCAGGTGTGTTTCTGTTATGAACCAGCCTTCGTCGGTCGTATAGGTAACGACAATGTCGTCACCAACAAATTCAACTGTTACCAGGCCAACCGTATCGGTCTGGCCGGCAATCAGGGGTGTTTCTCCATCATCAATAAGACACCCCGGCTCATTTAAAGTTGCAATTACACGGTTCTTCAGATTGTCATCATTAACAATCAACTCATCCTTTTGACAGGCTGCAAATATGAGCCCGAACATGGGGAGAATAAACCAAAGTTTTGTTTTCATAAAATAAGGGCTTTAGTTGGACATTCATTAATATTTAAAAATATTATTGGTTGATAAGTATATGTTATTTGATCAGATTTGAATTAATACATCTTAATAAATACCTGAACACTATTTTTAAATCAATTTCAATCATTTATACTTTGTAAAGCATATAAAAGACACATATTAATATTATATAAAGATATGTTAATCATGTAAATATTGCTTTATTCAGGTATCTGTATTTGATTATTATCTTAAAAGTAGTGACCAATGTATTTTTTCAATAGACCATTTTTTTTTAATCAAGCGTGATAAGATTTGGGTCATCCAACATATGAGGTAGGTTCAACCCCCGATCCTTGTTGTGTGCTGCATTCATTCAACGCGCACGATATTCGGTGAAAGTCATGTCGGAAGACCCCTTCATCCTAAGGGTGGAAATATAATTCTGAAATACTTGCCTGGCCAAATGGCTTTGACCTGGTAAGGGGTTTCCAGATTAAACTAATATATTTTTTTCAAAAGTATTGTCACCTTTGTTTAAAAACTTTAAATGGTTAATTTTGGGAAAAGATATTCAGCAGGTTTCAAAACAAAGAGAAACAATATTTTTTAATCTCTAAAAATCATATGTATATGTCCAAAATGAAAACAGAAGATTATATCAAGCGCGAAGAAAAATTTGGTGCACATAACTACCACCCTATCCCTGTCGTACTCGAACGCGGCGAAGGAGTATTTCTCTGGGATGTTGAAGGTAAACGCTATTTCGATTTTCTTTCTGCCTACTCGGCTGTAAACCAGGGGCACTGCCATCCTAAAATTATCGGTGCCCTCAATGAACAGGCCGCCAGACTTACATTGACTTCCAGGGCTTTTCACAACAGCTGCCTGGGTGAATTTGAGGAGTATATCACCAAATACTTTGGTTTTGACAAGGTGCTGCCCATGAATACAGGGGTTGAAGGAGTTGAAA
>SLOS01000168.1 GCA_007132365.1 Bacteroidales bacterium
GCACGCTGGTCCATCTCATGGCCCTGCACTATCCTGAGAGTCGAACAAAAATCTGTATAGGAAAGAAAGTCCACCTCCTGCTTCTCATTTTCATAATAGTAAGAGTAGTAGAGATTGGAGGAGTTCTCGACCAGGAAGGGGGACAAGGTGACGTAAAGTACCCTGCCTTTGAGTGTTTTTAGCTTCTCCAGGGTAAGAACCGTTTTCCCGCTTCCGGCGGAGCCTATAATAATTACCGGAGGCCTGAGCCGGAACACTTCTTCCTGGTACTGATCGAAAGAGATAACCTTGTCGAGCAGGTGAAATCTGGTAACAGAGGGATTGACATAATTCAGTCCGGCAATATCATTATCATCAACAACATCAGGTGATGGCGCTTGGATAAATTTCGCCTCGTCAACCTTTGCCCCCCTCAGAAAGCGTGACTTGTCATACTCATGGTTGTATATGACCTCGAGCAGCAAAAGACACATCCTGTCTCGATGCCTCGCGAACCTGAACAGCAGCCTGTTTTCCTTATCCAGCCTGGCCCGGTAATATCCGGTGCCGGGCATCTTCTTTACATCTGCAGAACTGAAATCAGAACGGGCAAGTTGCTCAACAACCTTGTCAAACTGCTTGCCTGCCTTTTTATAATCCAGGTCACTGTAATAAAGTAAATCCATACTATCCTGTTTCTTTTGCACGTAGGGGCCCAAAGGCATGTCAATGTTTAAAATTGCTCCGATACAACCTAAAAACATAAACCTGGACCACCGAAGCTGATAATGCTGGAATATAATGACTCCATTACCGGTTGCTCCGTGACATGAGCACCATTTTCAGCATCATAATCTGCCGCATACAAGATTAGCAATAATTCAGGACTATCGGAAAAATAGTTTTCAACAAGTATTGCATATGATTTCAACACGTGTCAATGCCCGCATTACAAAGCAGCTTCAGCTGACCGGCTTTTGATTATTCAGATGATCGATGACCTCCATACCGTCACTCACTATGACAAGCAAGTGCGGCGCCGGAATTGACATCTTCTAAGAGGTTTGCCGGGGTATTTCCTGATATGAAAACTCCGATAACCCGGCATTGGCTTTAGCATGTTCAATTGTCATACTCACGATATTGCCCTTTTCATCAACATCTATATAGATGTTTTCATTTATCTCTTTCGTCTCATGGACACCCCTGTCTGTAAATTCTATATGGGCTGTATCCGTATCAGAAAAGTATTTTACTTTCATTTTATCCCCTCCTTGTATGATCTATCAAAAAATGCATTATGAACCGTTTCGCCATTTTCAAGCAGGATAACCCTCAAATATTTTCCTGTTTCAGGTATTTTGGCCCATTTCCTTATCCTGCCATCAGATTGTATTTCAACTTTTTCAGGTTTTTCAATAACCAATATTATCCAGTCAACATTGATCCTGGCACGATCTTCTCTTTTCCTGGTAAATTCAAAATATTGTGTGGTCTTCATTTATCAAATACCGATGGATCTTTCAAAAATATATCCACCTTTTTGTACCCGTTACTTAAAGCTTTTGTAACTTATCCTATTACAATAATATTGTAAAGTTAGGTATAATTCAAATATTCCTGATCAAAACGGCAATTTCAACTGACCGGCTTTTGATTATTCAGATAATCGATGACCTCCTGAATCTTAATTCGAACCTTTTTATAATCAATTTCCTGCCACGCTTTCAACAAGGGAATAAAACCGCGGTTATTTGTATTTCTGATTTTCTCCAGCAACAGCAGTATCATTCCCCTGTTCCTGTCCTTCAATTCTTAAAAAAATTATAATCCCCATCATCAAGCAGGCTTGTCAGTTTTTGCAGTAATTCCTCTGCGTATGTCTCTCTTTCAATTTCCCAGCCAATTTCCGTGTAAACGATCACGGGCAGCCTGCCGCTGTATTCAATTCTGAGGTAACCATTCTCTATCACCCAGTCAATCCTGTTGGCTATTTCCGTCAGCTTATAATGCCGGTAGAATCCGTACACGGGACATTGATCCACTCCATGATTCAGTAATTTTTTGTCTTTTGAGCCCTTTAGTATTTTAACGAGCATGCTCCTGCCGCCTGCAGCGATAAGCTCATCGGCCGCCCGGAGAATGGCTTTAATTTCTTCGCTTGTCAAATGAGTGACTCCGCCACTATCCAGATTATAATGCACTCGTTTTTTTCTGCTCATGGTGCCTTGATAATCTAATTCTTTCTTTCTTATCTTTCAGGTCCCTACTTGTATGAAATTTCGCAGAAGTTGTCTTTTATGCTGGTCGTCCTGCTGGCAATGAAAACAAGCAGATGATGGAGCAAATATTCCAGATTCTGTTAGCTTTTCAACTACCAGAATATCCTCATTTGCCTTTGATAACCATTGCTTTATGTACTCTTTGGGGTTATTGTTCATATAGCAATTCCTTCCTTTATGATCTCTATAAACTCTTCTATATTAGTTATTTATCATAATGCCGATCTTTCAGGTAATTTGTACCCTTCATAGTCATGCCATAAATTTATAAAAAAGAATACAACGGCAGCAGGAATATCTGAACAGAACAAGAATATTTTTCAGCATGGCATTCTTATACTTTTTATGATTTATTGAGCCTAAAAATTAAATGTTATTAAAAATCATGCTTTCTTTTTGTATCTTTGATTTGTTATCTAAACCGCAATGAAACAAAGAGTTTATATAGATACTTCAGTAATTGGAGGATGTTTTGATGAAAACTAAAAAGACATTTGATGCGGTCAAAATGATGAGGGATATTCGGGATAAGCATCATGAACAATACAAAGCAAATCCTGAATTAAGACAAAAGAGGTTATCTGAGATAAAAAAAAGATACGCGCATAAGATTAAAACCTGATTTGTAAAAGTCAAGGCTTCATCAAATATACAGACCACGGGTATCCCGGATTTGCATTAACCTGTTTGCTTTATCTTTATCTCTGTATCGTCAAGCCCGTAATACTCTTGCAACCTTCTTAGTTCTTCCTGAAACCGGGAATCATTTGATCAGGGAAACAGGTTAACAAGCAGGTATTCAAACTTCCGGCTGTGAATGATCACCAGCCTGTTATCAATTTTCAACCTTAACCGGTTGGAAACCACCGTTTCAAGAACCATGTCGGACAAGCGGGGACCCTTATCTCTGAAATTTTTCCCCCTTAATTTCCTCCTCACTCTGAAACAAAATACCGGCAGGGACTTTATTTCTGGCAAGTTTTTTTCATAAATTATATGCTTATTTGAGATTTGTTGATGCGGATAAATGCCAGGACAAACCTAATATTGTATTTTTGGATGTGAAAAAACAGAAATGGGATATATCAAAAGGTTTGAATTAATATTGGCTTTATTGGAGGGGACAGTTCTTAACCAATCTGAATTGTTATCAAAAGTAAACAGGCAGGAGGTTTTAAGAAAAATCTATAATAAGGAGCCTGAATTAGAAAATATCGGAAAATTTTTCATAACCGAAAATCAGAGTAAAGTGTAAACGATGTTATGCTACAAAAGTGTAAACGATGTTATGAATTTATCAGGTAGTTTCTTGCCTGCAGGGATTCTATCTCTTTTTTAAATCCTTGTGAAAACTTCAGCACCGGTTTGCCATAGGCGCTCAAACCCTGATCCCCGTCAATTTCTAGCTTCTCTCCACTCATCAACCGTGACACAAGTGGCCCACGGTGAGTAAAATAACTCAGCCAGACATCTTTATGAGTCAGGTTTATTAAACCCAGGATAAAATAGGAAATACTTAAAGAGAATCTGTATGTTATTCAAACCTTCGTGCCAGAATCCACCACAACAAAAAATTTTGTATTTTTACAAAAAAGCCAATATGACATTTGAAAAAACATATGAAGTCAAAAAAGATAACCGATTAATTATCAAATTGCCCGAAAGATTTAAATCGAAAAAGCGGGTTAAGGTAATTATAGAGGATATCGATGACTCAAGGCAGGAAAAAATAAAATTACTTAGTAAAGC
>SLOS01000155.1 GCA_007132365.1 Bacteroidales bacterium
TCAGAGGAACTTCCCTGCCGGCAAGCAAAGCCTCTATGGCATCCCTGGCATCGGATGTGTTGGGCTCTGTATAGGGGTTTTCCGTATCATCTATTCGTCCGCGGTACCTCAGTTTCCTCTCACTGTCAAAGATAAAAACATGCGGAGTGGCAACCGGTCCGTAAGGTATGGAACCCTGATGGTCATCTCCGTCGTAAAGGTAGGGGAAATTATATCCTTTATCTTCAGCCCTGACTTTCATATCATCCAGGTCATCACCGAGATCTGAATATCCAAGTTCAGCCAGGCTAACTGAATTTGGAGCGTTGGGTGATATGGCCACAAATCCCACACCTTTTGGCCTGTACAGGTTCACCATTTCTATCAGCCTGTCCTCATAAGCCTGGGCAGTCGGGCAGTGATTTGCCCAGAAAACAACAAACAGCACCTCATAGTCTGCAAAGTCCGCGAGGCTGTAATTTCTCCCGTCAATTCCGGGCAGATCAAAATCAGGTGCTTCTGCACCAATTTCCAGTGGCTTAATTTCTCTTTGTTGTGCATTTACTTCGAAAGAAATCAGCACAATTGATATAAGCATGATGAGGCAGACAGGTTTCGGCATTCTTTTAAGTATTATATAATCAATTATATTTACAACTCAGAAAAGAAGGTAATTACCGGAACAATTATACCTGCACCCCGACTTTCCCGTGGCAGTGCTTGAATTTTTTACCGCTGCCGCACGGACAAGGTTCATTGCGGCCCACCTTCTTCTCAACCTTTACAGGCTGTGGTTTCTGTTGTTCCTTTGTATTGGCCATCATTTCGTTCCGGCGGCTTGTTTCATACCTGCTCATATCAAGGCGTCGCCTTTTTTCGGCTTCTCTTACCTGACTGGCATCCCTTATCGGAATATGTCCTTTCATGAGTGTTGCAACAACATCCTTATTAACCCTTCCAACCATCGTTTTGAAAAGTTCAAACGATTCAAACTTATATATGAGCAGGGGATCCTTCTGTTCATATGTTGCAGTCTGCACTGATTGTTTGAGGTCGTCCATTTCACGGAGGTGTTCCTTCCACAGTTCATCAATAACCATGAGGATTGCAGTCTTCTGATACGACTTAACTATATCCTTTCCTTCGGTTTCATATGCCTTTTTGAGATTGGTCACAACCTGGAAAACCTTTGTGCCATCTGATATCGGAACAACTATGTTCTCATACAAATGAGAACTCTTTTCATAAACATCTTTTATAACAGGGAAGGCCTGCTGAGCAATTGTATTTACCTTGCGTTTGAACGTTTCATTGATCAGCTCACGCATCTTTTCCATTATATCATTTGCGCTGAGCTGCTTGAACTCTTCTTCCGTTACCGGGGAATCGATAGAGAAAAGCCGCAGAAGTTCCATGCTGAACCCCTCGAAGTCAACCGAGTCATGATACTGGATAACAATATTCTCGCAAACATCAAACATCATATTTGCGATTTCCACATCAATACGCTCACCTTTGAGTGCATTTTTCCTTTTTGAATAGATCACCTCCCGCTGGGCATTCATCACATCATCATACTCAAGGAGCCGTTTACGGATGCCGAAGTTATTCTCCTCTACCTTTTTCTGTGCCCTTTCAATTGATTTTGTGATCATGCTATGCTGAATAACCTCTCCCTCCTTCAGTCCCATCCGGTCCATAAGGTTAGCGATACGATCGGAACCAAAAAGGCGCATCAGGTCATCCTCCAGCGAAGCAAAGAACTGTGAAGAGCCGGGATCACCCTGTCTCCCTGCCCGTCCCCGAAGCTGCCGGTCCACACGCCTTGATTCATGCCTTTCGGTACCCACTATCGCCAGTCCCCCGGCTTCCCTCACTTCCTGCGTAAGCTTTATATCAGTACCCCTTCCGGCCATATTGGTTGCAATGGTAACGGTTCTGGCATGACCAGCTTCAGCAACAATATCAGCTTCTTTCTGGTGTAATTTGGCATTAAGCACATTATGCTTTATCCCTTTCATCTTCAGTGTCCGGCTGAGAAGCTCGGAGATCTCCACCGAGGTTGTTCCGACCAGTACGGGACGCTTATTGTTTACCAGATCTATAATTTCCTCTGTAACGGCGTTATATTTTTCCCTTTTGGTTTTATAAACCAGGTCTTCCCGGTCATCCCTTATAATGGGTTTGTTCGTAGGGATAACCACTACATCAAGCTTGTAGATGTTCCAGAATTCCCCTGCTTCGGTTTCAGCCGTCCCTGTCATACCTGCAAGTTTGCCATACATCCTGAAATAGTTCTGAAGAGTGATGGTGGCAAAGGTTTGTGTAGCCGCTTCAATTTTAACTTTTTCCTTTGCCTCAATTGCCTGGTGAAGACCGTCGCTGTACCTTCTGCCTTCCATGATACGCCCTGTCTGCTCATCAACTATTTTGACCTTGTTATCTATCACCACATACTCCACATCTTTTTCGAAAAGCGTATAAGCCTTAAGTAACTGGTTGATTGTATGCACCCTTTCAGATTTTATGGCATAATCACGCAGAAGAGTATCCTTTCTCTCAAGCTTTTCATCTGGCTTCAGGTCCAGCTTCTCAAGTTCGGCCACCTCACTGCCAATATCTGGAAGTATGAAAAATTTCTCATCATCGGAGGCAGAGGTGATAAGATCTATTCCCTTATCTGTCAGCTCAATTGAGTTTATTTTTTCATCAATAACAAAAAACAGCTCATCAGTAACCTTATACATGTTCTTGTTTTTCTCCTGCATGTAAAAGTTCTCTGTTTTTAGTAATAAAGCTTTATTACCCTGTTCACTCAGGATCTTTATCAGGGTCTTGTTCTTAGGCAGGCCCTTGAAAGCCCGCAGGAGCAGGAAGCCTCCTTTCTCAGTATCATCTGCAGCAAGTGCTTTTCTGGCCTCGACAATAACTTCATTCACAAGTTTGCGCTGAGCACTGACCAGGCTTTCAACCTTCGGTTTCAACTCATCAAAAAGCTGATTTTCACCCTTGGCCACGGGACCAGAAATGATAAGCGGGGTCCGTGCATCGTCAATTAGTACCGAGTCTACCTCATCCACTATGGCGTAGTTGTGGGGCCTTTGCACAAGGTCATCAGGATTGATTGCCATATTATCGCGCAGGTAGTCAAAGCCAAATTCATTGTTTGTACCAAATGTAATATCTGCCATATAGGCTTTTCTGCGGGCTTCGGAATTTGGCTGATGCTTGTCAATACAGTCGACCGACAGACCGTGGAACTCATAAAGGGGCCCCATCCACTCGGCATCACGGCGTGCCAGGTAATCATTCACCGTTACCAGGTGCACTCCACGGCCGGACAAAGCATTTAGAAATACCGGAAGGGTAGCAACCAGGGTTTTACCTTCACCGGTAGCCATCTCCGCTATTTTACCCGAATGCAGCACAATACCGCCGATAAGCTGCACATCATAGTGGACCATATCCCACTGTGTTTCATTTCCTCCTGCTATCCAACGGTTTTTCCAGATAGCCTTATCCCCTTTTATTTCTAAATTATTCTTTATTGCAGCCAGGTTACGGTCAAAATCATTTGCAGTCACCACAACTTCAGAATTTTCCTTGAAGCGGCGCGCAGTTTCCTTTACGATGGCAAAAGCATCGGGCAGGATTTCCAGCAAAACATTATTGAGCTTTTCATTAATCTCTTTTTCAATCTTATCTATCTTATTATAGATATCTTCCTTTTCACTTAGATCAATCTGATCGCTTTCAGCCTGTTCCTTAAGCCGGGAAACCTCATTTTGATCATTGCTGATGGAATCCTTTACAGTCTGCTTTAAATCTGCTGACATTGACCTGAGTTCATCGTTTGAGAGCGGTACAACTCTCTCGTATGCTTCAAATACCTTGTTCAGCAGGGGACTAACCTCCTTGAGATCCCGGGTTGCTTTATTTCCAAAAAGAGTGCTTAATACATTATTGAATATACCCATCTTAAAAGGATGTTTTTTTATTCTGAA
>SLOS01000425.1 GCA_007132365.1 Bacteroidales bacterium
ACAATGTTATAGACATTTCAGGAACTGACTATGAATAATGCAGATGATCACAAAAAGCTTCTGATAACACTCAAGGACAGGTGCCGTGTTTGCTATACATGTGTCAGGGAATGTCCCGCCAAGGCGATAAAGATCATTAACGGGCAGGCTGAAGTTCTTATTCAAAGGTGTATCGGATGTGGTAACTGTACACGTGTATGCAGCCAGGGAGCCAAAGTTTACAGTCGTTCTGGAATGCAGGTTGCAGATCTGATTGAATCGCCCGGTCATGTTGTGGCGGTTGTTGCACCCAGTTTTCCTGCCGAATTTACAGAAATTGATGATTATCGCCGGTTTGTCGGTATGATGCGTGAAATTGGATTCGATCATGTTTTTGAAGTCGGTTTCGGTGCTGATCTCGTGGCACTGGAGTACAAAAAGATACTGGAAGAAAAAGGCGATAAAAGGTATATATCGTCTGATTGTCCTGCCATAGTAAGCTATATCAGGAAATATCATCCGGAACTTGTTCCTTCTCTTGCAGGAATAGTTTCACCGATGGTTGCAATGAGCCGTGTTGTTAAAAAGAAACTTGGCAATGATGTAAGGATAGTTTTCTGCGGGCCCTGTGTTGCTAAAAAGGAGGAATCACCAGAAGTGGACGAAGCTCTTACCTTTGCAGAACTAAGGGAGATGTTCAAAGAAAAGGGTATTGACCCCGGAAAAGTCACTCCTTCGGAGTTTGACCCGCCGGAAGCAGGAAAGGGTGCTGTTTTCCCTATTAGCCGCGGACTCCTTCAGACTGTTGATATTAAAGATAATGCCTTTGAAGGAAACATTATTGTGGCTGAAGGGAGAGCCGACTTTCAGGAGGCAATAAAAGAGTTTGAAGCCGGCCTGATAAGCGGACAGCATCTTGAACTTCTGTGCTGTGAGGGTTGTATTATGGGACCGGGAATGTCAGAAGGAGGGAAGCACTATGCAAGAAGATCATTTGTAAGTAATTATGTCAGGGAAAAGATCAAAAAACATGACAGGACCGGGTGGGAGAATAATATAAAGGAATACAGTACTATCGATCTCAGATCTGAATTTACTGCTGATGATCAGAGGCTGCCCACCCCTTCGGTTGGTGAGATAAGAAAAGAACTGGAAAAGATGGGTAAGTTTGATGCCCGGGATTTTCTCAATTGCGGAGCGTGCGGATATGAATCCTGCGAAGAGCATGCCATAGCAATTATTGAGGGACTGGCGGAGATTGAGATGTGCCTGCCCATGACCATCGATAAGCTTCACAATTCGATAAATGATCTTGCAGTCACAAACGAAAAGCTGGTATCTGTGCAGCAGGCCCTTAAGCAGTCCGAGAAATTAGCCAGCATGGGACAATTATCGGCCGGCATAGCCCATGAGTTAAACAATCCGCTTGGTGTTGTGATAATGTACAGTAATATATTGCTGGATGAACTGCCTAAAAATGCTGAAGCCTATTCAGACCTGAAGCTTATTGTCGAGCAGGCCAACAGGTGCAAGAAGATTGTTGGCGGATTGCTGAACTTTGCACGCAAAAACCAGGTTAACCCCGCCGAGGTAAAACTTGAAAGGCTTGTCCGCCATGCCCTTGATGCCGTTATTATTCCCGGTAATATAGAGGTTGAACTTGATCTTGAAAGTATGGGTCATCCATCTGCCATGCTTGATAGCGAACAGATTATCCAGGCGTTGACCAACCTGGTTAAAAATGCTGTTGAAGCTATGCCTGAAGGGGGGAAGCTGAAAATTTCAATAAAGGAAGAGAGCGGAAACGTGGAGTTCCAGATAATCGATACCGGCACCGGTATAAATGAAGAAGACAGGGATAAGATATTTGAACCTTTCTATACTACCAAGGGAATCGGGAAAGGAACGGGTCTGGGACTGGCAACTACATACGGGATAGTAAAGATGCATAACGGACAGATCAGTGTGGTTTCAAATACTGATCCCGGCAAGGGAGAAACGGGCACAAAGTTCATTGTTACACTACCGGCAAACAATGTTTAATCTTACCAATAACTTAAAATAATGGACAGGAAAAAAAAGACAATTCTGCTGGTTGATGATGACGAGGATTATCTTTTTCAGACAAGGCTTAATATCGAACAGTTTGGCTTCAGGGTTATCACGGCAGACAGCCAGGCAGAGGCTGAAAAGCTTCTTGATACATTAAAACCTGATCTTGCCATCCTTGATCTGATGATGGAAAATGAGGATAGCGGTTTTATTCTCGCCTATAAACTTAAAAGAAAGTACCCTGATGTGCCGGTTGTCATAGCAACAGCCGTAACTGCTGAAACAGGAATGACATTTGGTGTCAGCTCTGAGGAAGACCGGCAGTGGATCAAGGCCGATCTGTACATCGAGAAAGGGATAAGGGCAGATCAGCTTCACAAAGAGATAATAAAACTGCTGAAAATCTGAGATGGAAAAATTGCATGTCATTGTAGTCGATGATGAGCCCGGGATCTGCAGCGGGATAACCAGAATATTATCAAAATTTTCGGTAGGCTTCCCTTTTATGGATGAGAACATTGGTTTTGAGGTGGAAGAAACCTACACAGGAGAGGATGCAATTAAGCTGGTAGACAACAAGGTACCCGATATTATACTGCTTGATAACAAACTTCCGGGAATACCGGGTATTGAAGTGCTCGAATATATAAACAAAAAGCGCCTTGATACCATAGTACTTATGATCACCTCCTATGCATCTCTTGAGCTCGCGGTAAAGGCCACCAACCAGGGAGCACACGATTTTATTCCCAAACCATTCACACCCCAGGAGCTCAGATCGGCCATAGAAAGTGTTACCAAGCATATCTTCCTGAAACGGATGACCAGGAAGCTCAACAGAGAGGGTAAGCAAATAAGGTTCCAGTTTTTATCTGTCCTGTCGCATGAGCTGAAAACACCCCTGAATGCAATAGAGGGATATTTGCGGATTATTCAGGAGAAGCAGGCAGGTAATGATCTGGATGCCTATGAAAAGATAATTGAACGCTCCCTTGTTCGTGTTAAGGGGATGCGTAATCTTATCCTCGACCTTCTTGACCTAACCAAAATTGAATCGGGCAAGAAGAACAGGGAGGTTAAGCCTGTTGATATTGCTGAGATTGCAAGGATGTCTATTGATACAATGGGGCCGATCTCAATTCAGAAAGATATTAGGGTATATTTGAAGTCTCCTGAAAATGTTATTTTTGAAGCAGACAGGGAAGAGATAGAGATTATTTTAAATAACCTTTTGTCAAACGCAATAAAATACAACATTGAAGGAGGCAGGGTTGACTGCATTATAGAAGACGGAAAGTCCAGCCTGGTCATTACAGTTAAAGATACCGGGATCGGCATAGTAGAGGATCAGATCCCAAGGCTCTTCGGCGAATTTGTCAGGATAAAAAATGAACAGACAAAAAATATTTCCGGCAGCGGCCTGGGTTTATCCATTGTGAAAAAACTTACCCGTTTATATAAAGGTGACATAAGCGTAACCAGCAAGCCTGGAGAGGGAAGCACTTTTAAACTTGCTTTCCCGAAAAATTCCTTTTCTCCGCAATCGTAAAATTTATCGTTATTAACCTGATTAAAATGATTTGTAAGGATGAAGCTACCGGGAAAAACCATTGAAAGGCTAAGCCAGTACAGGAGAATTCTGCTAAACTGCCTCAATACAGGCAAAACTCATATATATTCGCACGAACTTGCAGAAATTCTTGGCCTTACAGCTGTGCAGGTCAGGAGGGATATAATGCTTATGGGATACTCAACAAGTCAGAAGAAGGGCTATGACATCCAGGAATTGATAAGTGTAATAGGATCCATTCTTGATACCAGAAAAGGCCAGAATGTAGCCGTTATCGGTGTCGGCAACCTCGGACGGGCAATAACCGGTTATTTTATGGGGAAAAGATCCAAACTCAACATTGTGGCTACTTTTGATACCGACCCGTCAAAAGTAAAC
>SLOS01000190.1 GCA_007132365.1 Bacteroidales bacterium
GTATATCAAGTTCCTGATTGGTGTATTCACGTAAACTCTGTCGGAGATTCAGAGCTTCCATAAGAGGCATACCTCCAGATTTCTGAGGTTCGGGAAGAGTAACTGTTTCAATAACCTGGCTGAATGCAAGGCTTACAGAAACCGCAACGAAAAATAAAATGGTACAGATTGTTTTTTGCATAACTAGTTTTTTTATTATCATCAGAATTACCCTTTCGTAAATTTCAGAATATTACGTCAAAAAGTCAATAATAGACCACGATAATATAATATATACCTACAAGAATAAATACCAGGGCAATCATCTTCCTGAACCATCTTTCAAAACTTTTCATCCTGTTGTAAAATAAACTCATTTTATTTACTGCAAAAGCCAGTATCCAGGAGAGAATAATGACAGGCAGACCTGTTGCCAGTGCAAACAGAAAGAGCATTGGTATTCCCTGTCCGCTGCCGATTGACATTGGTATCAGTGCGCCGAAATAGAGTACCCCGCTGTAAGGACAGAATGCCAGTGCAAAAACTATACCCAGCATAAGCACTCCAGGGAAGGAGTTTCGGTGACTGTTCTCTATTTTTTCCGAGAAAGAACCAATCCCCGGAAGGGAAATTTTAATGACTCCAAGCATGAAAATCCCGATTATTAAAAGTAACGGGCCGATTAATTTTTCACCATAAACCGATAAACCGGCAGCCAGTTGCATCTGTTCCACCCCTGTTATGATAACCAAACCTATTCCGATATAGGTAACGGAACGGCCGAGGGTGTAAATAAGCCCGTTATAGAATACCTTTCGCCTGCTTTTTATGTCCTTGCTGATAAACCCGACCGCCGTAATATTGGTGGCAAGGGGACATGGGCTGATGGCAGTCATCAGCCCCAGAAGTAAAGCCGACAGCAAGGGTAATTGTGTATTATCCAGCCATTGGGTTAGAATATCCATCCGGATCTCAGCTTTTTACCTCTTTAATTGCCTCTTCAAGAGTTGACCTGAAACGTTCATAATCCCGGCTTGCATACATAAAACCCTGCATGGTAAGATCATATCCCTTATCTCCTGAAATCACGATTAGGGCTTGTCTGCCAACACCCAGTTTCCGGGCAATCTCTCTGGACCCGGGATCGGAAAGATTGATCTCATGGTAGACAACAGTCCCATTTTCGAGTTCCTGCCTGTAATTTTCTTCAAGGACTTTCTCAGTAGCTCTCTGCACATTCACACATGAAACACAACGACGTGTAAAATGAAAATAGTAAACCTCAACCGTCCCGGCCGTTACAGCAGGTTCCTGTTGAACAGCTTCTCCCGCAGTACCCTGGCCGCAGGCGGAGATGACGTGAAAAAAAGGCATACAGATCAGTAAAAAGAAAAATGTTTTCATGAAAATTGATTTAATGTTGATTAATTCCTAAATCTTAAAATAACGGAGCCCTTGTCAGGGATTCATGTCAGCCGGCCAGCAATTTTTTTATCTCTTCCACAGAAGCGGTACGGCCTTTCAGCATTACCTTGCCGTCTACCACCATTGCAGGGGTCATGGCTATACCATAGTTCATGATCTCCATTATATCTTCCACCTTGGTAATTTCAGCATCAAGACCAAGCTCTTCAACAGCATTTCTTGCAGCCTGTTCGAGTTTTTTACATTTTGCACATCCGCTGCCCAAAATTTTTATTTCCATAACAAAATAGATATTAATTGTTTATAGTTCTCCCTTAGTTAACTCAAAGTTCGTAGTTCGTAAAAATACGTACAAATATTCTAAATGTTTCACAAATATCAAAACAGATACAATTATTTTAAATAAAATTTGGATCCCGGACAAACGCCCTGATCAGGCATTATATAACAATCTGAACAGTCTCTGCACCTCTTCCCAGGTTTTCCTGTTCAGGCAGTATTTGATCCTGGGTGGTTTAATCTCTCCCTGTATTAGTCCGGCTTTTTTAAGCTCTTTGAGATGCTGGGAAAGGGTGGATTTGGCAATTGGCAGTTCCTGGGCAAGATCTCCGCTGTAGCAGCAGGTCTGTTTACGCAGAAGATCGACAATATATACCCTGACCGGATGGCCAAGCACTTTTGCAAATAACGCAAGTTTCTTCTGATCTTCTGAAATTAGGTCCTTTTTGGTTATCATGGCAATTTAATTAAAAATATCTCTCAGAACCGGGAAGGATTTTACCTCACCCATCCCCGGAAGATGAAAACGGTAAAAGTCAAGTATGCCTGCCACCAGAATATTTCTCATTGCCCCGTTAAGTTTCACCTTATCCATTTCCTCGAAAGAGAACCCAATTAAAACAGGCAGGAACCGGCTTGCAGGAGGAGCTATGAAATAGGGATGCAGGGGCTTGGTTTTGGCAAAAACAGCATTCTCCATATCAAAAAACTCTTTTTCAGGGGTATAGTTGTTGCGCGGGAAAAAACCAAGATGCTTTGTAAGACCCAGTAAAAAAAGCAAATGAAAATTAGCATATCCCTTCTCTGTAAGATCAAATATCTTTATTGCATTTATCAGATATGAGAACAGGGTCAGATTGGCCTCCTGTTCCTGCAAGGTCCTGTAGAGGATCTCCGCCAAAAACAATGCAACTGCATTTTTGACCGGGTTATAGGGTATGGAAGAAAAATTTTCGTGCAGTTTTATCTCCTTTGCCCTCTGTAAATCCCGGGTTTGTTTTATATAAATCTCCATTTCGAGTATTGAAAGGTGCTGGAGAAGATTGATCCTCACAGGCGACTTTTTACCCCTGGTACCGCTCAGCAAAAAAGACAGCCGTCCGAAAGCCTCGGTATAAATATGGCTTATAACACTGTTATCAGTGTATTTTATCGTATGCAAAACCAGTCCCCGGGTCTTATGGATCATATCAATGTATAAACATCAGTTTGGTGATATGGGTTTCCATACCGTCTGCACTTGAAATAAAAACCAGGTAAATACCTGTTTGAACCCGGCGGCCCCTTGAATTACGGCCATCCCATATGGCCTGTCCTCCAAGGGACACTGTTTCATATACCAGGTTACCGGTTATATCAGTAATCTTAACAATGGCATCTTTTACAAGACCTGTAATAGTTACCGGACCATCGTAATTCTCCCTCACTGGATTAGGGAATACATAAACATTACTGAAAAAATCACCGGCCTCAGTTGCATCACTCCTGAATGAAACCACTCCTGAAGAGGTACCGAAAAACACCTCCCCTGTGGAAGGTTCTATTGCAATGTCGGTAATATTATTGGCCGGAAGGGGGCTGTTTTGACGGGTAAAATGGTGTATCTGTTTAGTGCCGTCGGCAGAAACAAGAAAGGCTCCTGATTTTTCAGTGCCGAACCATTTCCTGTCCGCTCCGTCAATTGCAATAGCGGTAACTGTTTCGTTATTCAAAAGATACCCGAGTTCATCTTCCCTGCTACCTGCAACAATAATTCGACGTGCAAAAAAATTATCCTCAGTAAACACCCTTGAGGGATTATAATATACAACTGCACCATTATTGGTCCCCACCCAAATGTAACCGTTATGGTCTTCTGCAATCGAGAAAACCTCATTGGTTATAAGTGTATTGTTTTCGTCCGTTATACTTAACCTGCGGGCCTGATCATCTGATGTTTCATCAAGAGTCTGATTGTTGTCAAATACAAACAGTCCTCCTCCTCTTGGAAGCAGAACCCATTTTTGTCCAAGTTTATTGATAATCAGCTCTCCGATATATTCATGATTTATAACACCTGCGTAAGGGAAAGAGATCCATTCGCCATTTTCCTTTTTCACTGAAACAGGTTCAGGTACACCTGTGTTGGTTAGCCATAGATTTTTATTCCCGTCAAATGCCATACCTCCTACCCGTATATAGTTTCCCGGGATTATTGACCTGAGAGTGCTGTTAGATTCATTATATTGCTCATAGAAGCTCCCCTCGCGATATTCAATCACGCCATAACCCCATGTTGAGACAAAAAACCTGTCAGGATCGCCAGGATGCTCGATTACGTTTACCACATCCCTGATATCGTAGTTAAGTGTGCTGTTCCATGATCCGTCCCTCAAAATGCTGAATTCCCCGTTTTGCCAAATATTGCCGAATGCTGCATTATAACCGCCGGCAGCGAAATATGTACGGTTCGGATAGGACCTGATGGAAAAAACATGGTTTGACCAGGGCCCGGCAGGAGTCAGGGCATTATAACTATCCCCTGTCCCCCGTACCAGTCCGTGAAGCCGGTCCGCTATCCAGACCCTGCCGTCCTCTTCAACATGAACATCCCTGATAGCCAGTCCCCACCAACCATAATCATCAATTGTTTTCAGCAATAACGGACCGGGGGCGAAGATATCGGCATCAGTCTGGCTTATTGCCGAAAGGTAATTTCCGGAAACTCTGAACAGCAAAGGACTAGCTGAAGGTTCAGCGAAATATTCCCATGAATTTTCATCAATAATATAAGAAACATACCTGCCTGATCCATCTATCTGGACGGTAAACAGTTTCCCATCGAACCAGGCAACAGAGGAAAAAAGGGCCCCGGCTTCAGGCAGAAAATTCATCTGTTCCCAATATGAAAAATCAAGCAAATTAGGTGCATCTATTTCAGCCCTGTACAAACCTGATGATGTTGCTGCATAGAGGAATACCCCGTCAAAGGCCATATCATTTACTGCCAGTCTTATACCCCCCTCTCCCAGAAAATATGTTTCACTTATCTCATATCTCCCGAGGTCAACAACCACAACACCAAAACTGCATGAAAGATAGGCCCTGTTACCGGCTACCATAATGCTGTTAATGCTTTTGCTCCCGGGAACAGTACTCCGCAATATATCAGAAAGATTAATTATTTTATTGCCATTAATAATATCAAGGTTGCCGTTTGAATACCCTACAATAAGAAGCTGGTTATGTTCGGACCATTTAATGCTGCTGATGTCAACATCGGACAGGCCTTTCACTTTGGAGAGTTTTTCAAGGCTGTTGTCGTCTTTGTTATATATTATCATCCCTGCGCCGGAAGCACAGAAGACTTTATTTCCGGAAACAGCAACATGAGTGGCACGATTGTAGGACAGATGGTCACGCCAGGCACCAACAGGCACCCTGCCTGCAGCATGCACCAAACATAGAATCATAAAAACAGAAACAGTGAGCAAGCGGCTCATATCAATCCTTCTAGGCTAATTAAAAATTGCCATCTATTATATCCCGGCTTCCTTCCAAATATGATACCAGTTTTCTGAAAGCTATGGCCCGGTGACTTATCCTGTTCTTTTCTTCAAGGCTCATTTGAGCAAAAGTTTTGCTATGTCCTTCGGCAATAAAAACCGGATCATATCCAAATCCCCCTTCTCCCCGTTTTTCACTGGTAATTTTTCCCCTAACAATGCCCTCAAAGAGTAACTCCTTACCACCCAAAACTAAAGAGATTACAGTCCGGAACCTGGCTTTTCTGGATTTCTTGCCATCCATAAGTTTAAGAAGTTTCTCAATATTTGCTTCTGTCAACTCCTTTTTACCGGTATAACGAACAGGTCTGTCCATTTCTGCAAACCTTGCGGAAAAAACTCCGGGCTGATTATTGAGAACCTCCACCTCAAGACCGGTATCATCAGCAAAACAATCGACCAGAAACCTGTCATAGATATAAAAAGCCTTTGCCGAGGCATTCCCTTCAAGAGTGGGTTTTGTTTCAGGTATTTCTCCTTCAAAACCAATATCTTTCAAACTTTTAAGTTGAAAATTATCTCCCAGAAGACTATTTATCTCCTGTAACTTACCGGGGTTGTTTGTAACAAAAACCAGCTCCATAAAATTACACATTTAATCCAAAAAAAAACAAGGACACATGTTCCTTGTTAAACCTATAAGATCAGGCTGCTATCCATAATCAACGATCCCGTCCGGCAAAACAGAAATGAAAATAGCTGTCAGCCACCCATTGCGGCAAATCCTCCTGTTGTCAATCCGACACGTGGATTAATGCACATTACCGGAATTTTGGCACTGTTCGCAATTATATACTGTTCATCAGCACCAATGACATAATCAGCCAGACCAATATTTTTTGTGGTCATAATAACAATCAAATCTGCATTTATCCTGATCGAATAATCAATCGTCTCCTTTGCAAATGATTTCTTCCCCGGGGCAGTAATAATATCATACTTCACATGTCGCTGATCAAGTATTTTTCTTGTGAATAAAATATTGTTATTCACGCCCTTAAGCAATCTCCTGTCAGATTTTTCAGTCTTAATTATATGTATCTTCGAATTAAAATGCTTGTAAAGATATACGAGCCAGTTAACTTTTTCCTTATCCTCCTTACGAAAGTCGACCGGAAATACTATATGCTCAAAGGTGTTAACTTCGGGTGGTGATTGAACCACAACAAAAGGTACTTTGGAATTAACTATTACCTTAAGTGCCCAGCTGCCTGTAAGCTTTTGCATTCCTCTCATCCCATGGGTTCCCATAACCACCATTTCAGCATCAATTTCATCTGCAATCTCTCCGATGCCGGTAAATATAGTGCCAGGTTTCACTATCACTTTAGGCTTGACGCTGAACTTTTTAAATGCCTCAACTGCATATACATCGAGAATTCCTTTAAGCTTACCAACTTCATCTTTCTTTTTGGCAATATGTGCAAGATAAACAGGATTGCCATCAATCTTCGCAATCTTTACAGCATGCTCAAGGGCATATTCTGCTACCTGTGTAAAATCCCATGGGACCATTAAAGGTTTGATCGTACCTTCCATATTATCTATAAAATTAAATTGATACTACAAGTAACTTATAATAAAAAACTGTTACATTTGAAAAGGGTAACCTGTTAAACTGAAAAATTAAGTTATTCAATTCAAATCCCTGTTTCTTTACAACCATCAATATAAGATAAAAATATCAATAATCTGCAAAAAAACACAAAACTACCTGCAATCAACCAAATATCTCAGTATTTTTCGTAAAAATACAATAAATAAATTTTTCGCAGCAAAGATGGTTTCAATATATGAAATATTTATAACTTTTCATCTGTTTACATTATCTTTTGTGCGGCCGGATTCAACATCCCTGTTGATTACCGGAATCATATGTGCAGGTTTTTTTAAACCCGTTTACGTAAACTTCTGGCCGCTAGTTCTGATTTATTTAAATATTCTGTTATTTGTAATTCTTATCCTGGTCCGAAAATCATTCCGGTTCGCAAAGGAAAAATTCACGCTGGAGGGGATCATAAATGAGCGGACCGAAGAATTGCTCAGGCAGAAAGAGAAGGTAGATGAGCTTCTTTCCAATATGTTGCCAAAAGATACTGCAAACCAGCTTAAGCTTACCGGCAGGGCAGCCTCCCAAAAATATGAACTGGTAAGCATATTGTTCAGCGATATTGAAGGATTCACACGGATTGCCGAACAAATGAACCCTGAGATACTTGTTGATGAACTTGATAAATTCTTTTTCAAATTTGATTCGCTGGTAGAAGAGTTCAATATCGAAAAAATAAAAACCATCGGCGATGCCTATATGGCCGCCGGGGGGATTCCTGACAGGAACAGGACCAATCCGGTTGATGTAGTGCTGGCTGCCATGAGGATTATGCAATATATGAAACAGCTTAAAAAAGAAAATGAATATTTTTGGGACCTGCGTATAGGTATTCATACGGGACCGGTTATTGCGGGTGTAGTTGGTCAGAAAAAACTTTCCTATGATATCTGGGGCGACTCGGTAAATACAGCCAGCAGGATGGAGTCTTCGGGCGAATCCGGAAAGATTAATATTTCGGGAAGCACCTATGAGCATGTAAAGGATTTCTTCACATGTGAGTACCGCGGAAAAATGCCCGTGAAGTACAAAGGCAATATTGAAATGTATTTTGTCAAGGGCTTCAGGCCGGAATTCTCAATTGACATGCAGGGTCAGGAACCAAATGAGCAGTTTTTTATAAAACTGCAGCTTTTAAGGCTTCAGGATATTGAAGAGGAATTTCTCAAAAGGATGGAAGAGGAATTACCGTCCATATTACAATTTCATGACCACAAGTATTGCGTTGATCTGCTGACGAGGTGCGAACTGCTGGCCGGTTCAGAAAAACTGTCCGGTGAGGACCACCTGTTAGTGAGAACAGCCGCATTGCTGGATTGCATGAGCTATTCAAAAGGATACACTGAAAGAAATGATCATATATATCAGTTAACCAGGGAACTGCTTCCAAAATATCATTACAATGACAAACAGGTTGAGGAAATATCCCGGCTGATAAGTGCACCTATGTATCCTCCCGCGTCCATAACATTGCCGGAAAAAGTCCTTTCTGACGCACGTCTGGCATTTATTGGGAAAATTAACTTTTCTGATTCAGTAAACAGGTTCTACAATGAAATGGATTTTTACGGACAGGTTTCTTCAAGGAAGGAATTTAATGAGAATCTTGCAGAATTTTTAGAATCATTTGAATTCTACACGCTTACCGCACAGAAACTTTCTGAGGTACCTGCAAAAAGGCAGATTAAGATACTCATGGAAAATTGATTTTCAATCCTGCATGTATGTTCGGCCTCAGGTCAATTTTTAACATTGATGTTTCTTTAATTATGATTAAATTTGGCACAAAAAAACAGATATCATGGATAATACTGACTGGAAAAACCTTCCTTTTGGATATATAAAAACGGATTATAATGTTCGGTGCTATTACAGGGACGGTAAGTGGGGTGAACTTGAAATATCATCAAAAGACCATATAGACATACATATAGCGGCTACCTGCCTTCATTACGGTCAGGAGGCGTTTGAAGGCATGAAGGCATTCAGGGGAAAAGACGGCAGGATAAGGCTCTTTCGCTGGCAGGAAAATGCAAAAAGGATGGCCGAATCAGCTGAAGGAATATTCATGGCCACCGTACCGGAATTACTGTTCAAAGAAGCTATTGTAAAAGCTGTACTGATGAACAAAAGATTTGTCCCGCCATACGGAACAGGTGCAGCACTCTATATCAGGCCATTGTTGTTAGGTACCGGAGCACAGATAGGTGTCAAGCCGTCAAACGAATATTTGTTCATGGTTTTTGTAACCCCGGTCGGACCCTATTTTAAGGAGGGATTCAATCCGGTTAAAATTGCAATAGTAAAAGATACTGACAGGGCAGCTCCCCTGGGAACCGGTAACATAAAGGTAGGAGGTAACTACGCAGCCAGTCTGCGAGGTGTAATGAAAGCCATTAATGCCGGGTATGGCTCTCCTATGTATCTTGACGCCAAAGAGAAACGATATATTGATGAGATAGGGGCAGCTAATTTTTACGGTATTAAGAACAATACCTACATAACCCCCAGATCGGACTCAATCCTGCCATCGATAACAAATAAGAGTGTTATGACAATCGCAGGGGATATGGGATTGAAGGTTGAGCGTCGTCCTGTTGCAATAGATGAACTTGAAACTTTTGAGGAGGCAGGTGCTTGTGGCACCGCAGCCATTATTGCTCCTATAGGTGAGGTACACGACCTTGAAACAGGAAAAACCATAAATTATTGCAAGGATGGCAAACCCGGACCGGTCTCAACAGCTATCTACAACCGCCTGCTGGGCATACAATTTGGCGATGAGGAAGATAAATTCGGATGGACAGAGATTATTGACTGAAATCACAACCAGGATATACTATAATTATATTGCTAATATGAATTTCCTGCTGAACATAATTAATTATTTTAACGTGTCAAGCGTAATTTTTACGGATGAATCGTTCATGATGCATGAGGCCAATGATTTATTAACAATATTTACTCATGAAAGAATCAAAAGTAGTTAAGCGAAGGTTAAGAAGCTCTTATTTTATATCCATAATAAGTATCGCTTTGCTTCTCTTCATGGTGGGACTGATGGGACTGCTTATCCTGAATGCCAGGAACCTATCGGAGTACGTAAAGGAGAACATAGGATTTTCAGTTATTCTTGAAGAGGATGTAAAGGAGGTGGATATCATCAGGATCCAGAAAAATCTTAATGCAACCGACTATGTCAAGTCCACCAGATATATTACCAAAGAAAAAGCTGCCAGTGAACTGGAGGAAATGCTTGGAGAAGATTTTATAAGCTTTCTCGGTTTTAATCCGCTTTTACCGTCAATAGAAGTAAATCTATATGCTGCTTATGCAAACCCAGACAGCATATTAATAATAGAAAAAGACATTGAGCAGTTTTCTCATGTCAAAGAGGTTTACTATCAGAAATCCCTGGTACACCTGGTTAATGAGAATATCAGGAAGATAAGCATGATCATTACCATTTTCAGCCTTATGTTGTTCCTTATCTCACTATCCCTTATAAACAACACCATAAGATTATCAGTTTACGCAAGGAGATTCATAATAAACACCATGAAGCTGGTGGGAGCAACCAATTCCTTTATCAGGAGGCCCTTTCTTTTCAAAAGTGCTGCCCATGGATTGTATGCTGCCATTTTTGCAAATGCCCTGATGCTGGGATTAATATATATGGCCCAGAAAGAATTTGCCGAGCTCTTTGGATTTCAGGACCTGCAAACAATTGGATTGCTGTTCATATCCATAATATTACTTGGTATAATAATCAACTGGATATCCACCTTTTTTGCAGTTAGCAGGTTTCTAAGAATGAAAACAGATGATCTCTATTATTAGAAGCTGAAGCTATAACTTTCAATAATATAATAACCATAAATTAATGGCACAAAAAAAGAAAGAAAAGCCAAAACCCTTTGATTTTCCTTTTGCAAGAGAAAATTACCGGCTTTTGATAATCGGAGTATTTATCATTGTTGTTGGGTTTATTCTTATGATTGGAGGAGGGTCGGATGATCCTGATGTATTTAATCCCGCCATTTTCAGTTTCCGCCGGATTACACTGGCCCCACTGGTAGCCTTATTCGGTTTTATATTCATAATTTATGCAATTATGAAGCAACCGTCGGAAACAAAAGAAGATAAAAAGTAATACCATGATCCCTGAAAATTTCCCCCGGCAACTGATTTACCGGAGAAAATCATATATTGTGCCGGGCCCGGTAAATTTCTTTACCCTTTTATCTATTTACCTTTTAATTACCTGAAATGACCTGGATTGAAGCATTGATACTGGGGCTGCTGCAGGGACTTACTGAATTTCTTCCTGTTAGCAGCAGCGGACACCTTGAATTGGGAAAAGTGGTGCTTGACATAGAGGCAAAGGAGAACCTTACGTTTTCCATAATTGTTCATGCAGCAACCGTATTGAGCATAATAGTGGTTTTTTCCCGGGATATCCGTGAGCTGGCAGCGGGAATCCTTAAATTTGAGTGGAATGAATCAACCATATATTCAGCCAAAATAGTGATTTCAATGATCCCTGTGGCCATTGTGGGTATTTTCTTTATGAGTGAAGTGGAAAGTGTATATACCGGCAATATTGTATTTGTAGGCAGCATGCTCCTGGTCACAGCAAGTTTATTGATGCTGACCTACCTGGCAAAATCGAGGGACAAGGATGTGACCTACAGAGACGCTTTTGTTATGGGCCTGGCACAGGCATTTGCAGTTTTACCAGGCATCTCACGTTCAGGGGCAACCATTGCAACGGGATTATTCCTCGGTGTGAGAAAAGACCTGGTGACAAGATTTTCCTTCCTGATGGTGCTGGTTCCCATTATTGGAGCGACTTTTTTTGATATTATAAGAACCAGTGAACCTGAAGTGGTTACGATAGGATTCATTCCGTTGATGACAGGGTTTATGGCAGCCTTTCTCAGCGGTGTGTTTGCCTGCAGAATAATGCTCAGGGTTGTGAGGAAGGGAAAATTGATTTATTTCGCAATTTATTGTATCTTAGTGGCTTCAATTGCCATTTCCCTTGGTTAATTTTATCAGATGACAGGTACGGAAATCAACACCGGACTTCTAAAAGGCGGTATAGTTCTTATTAACAAGCCTTATGGCTGGACCTCTTTTGATGCGGTTAACAAAGTAAGATCCATTTTAAGAAAGCATTACGGAATTCGCAAGATCAAGGTAGGACATGCCGGGACCCTTGATCCTCTTGCCTCAGGGCTGGTAATTATTTGTACGGGCAGAATGACAAAAGAAATTCACCGCTTTCAGGAACTTGAAAAGGAATATATTGCTACTTTTATGCTCGGAAAAACCACCCCTTCATTTGATCTTGAAACTTTGGTGGACAGGGAATATGAAACGGCACATATAACCACAGGCCTTATTGAAAAAGCCCTGGAAAAATTCACGGGAGAGATTGACCAGATTCCTCCTCTCTTCTCGGCAAAATTCATAGACGGTAAAAGGGCTTATAAAATGGCAAGAAAGGGAGGTGATATTGAATTACCGTCTTCCCGTGTAAGCATAAGGGAAATAGTCGTTAAAAGATTTGAACTGCCGGAGCTTGAATTATCTATTTCATGCAGCAAGGGAACATATATAAGATCTCTTGCCCGCGATATCGGCCGTGAACTGAAGAGCGGAGCATACCTGTCGGCATTGAAAAGAACCCGTATAGGAGATTACAGGCTTTCATCGGCTGTTTCACCCGAAGAATTTGAAAAAGATTTTCGCATAAATCAAACAAAATAAGCGTTATTACGTATAAAAGACACTCAGTAAAGACAACTTTATAATGATCATGGAGAGAATGAAATTATCGCGTTACAAGTACAGTTTACCGGAAAACCTCATTGCCAAGCACCCTTCATCAAACAGAGATGAATCAAGACTTATGGTACTGTACCGGAATACCGGAAAAATTGAGCACAGGATCTTCAAAGACATCGTGGAGTATTTTGGAGACCAGGATGCAATGGTTTTTAACAATACAAAGGTTTTTCCCGCAAGGTTGCTTGGGAATAAAGAGAAGACCGGTGCTGAGATCGAGGTGTTCCTTCTGAGAGAACTGAACAGGGAACAACGCCTGTGGGATGTCCTGGTCGATCCGGCCCGCAAGATCAGGATCGGAAACAAATTGTATTTTGGCGAAAATGATATGCTGGTAGCCGAAGTGATCGATAATACCACTTCAAGAGGAAGAACTTTGCGTTTTCTTTATGACGGGCCATACGAGGAGTTCAAGGACACCCTTTACAAACTTGGAGAAACCCCCCTTCCCAAATTTATCCGCAGGGACGTTGAACCTGAAGACAGGGAGCGGTACCAGACAATCTTTGCCAAACATGAAGGCGCAGTTGCAGCACCCACTGCTGGAATGCACTTCAGCAGGGAACTACTCAAGCGCCTTGAGATTAAGGGAGTAAATTTTGCCGAGATCACCCTGCACGTAGGACTTGGTAATTTCCGAACTGTTGACGTGGAAGATCTTACAAAGCATAAGATGGATTCAGAACGGATAATAGTTACCGAGGAGGCAGCAAACATAGTTAATGAAGCCAAAGAAAAAAGAAAAAATGTCTGTGCAGTCGGAACCACAGTTCTGAGAACACTTGAAAGTACCGTATCCACAACCGGCCTGCTTAAACCTTATGACGGATGGACAAATAAGTTTATTTTCCCTCCCTATGAACCAAGTGTGCCGAACTCAATGATATCCAATTTTCACCTTCCCCTGTCAACCATGCTGATGATAGTTTCAGCCTTCACCGGGTTCGATCCTCTGTTTAAAGCTTACAAACTGGCTATCAAGGAACAATACAGGTTCGGCACCTACGGGGATGCCATGCTTATTTTGTAATATCCCAAATACTGACCCTGCCAAAATTGCAATTATCATTTTACAATATTTATCAGACCTTCATTTTGATGTGCGGGTAATCTTGCTCATGACTCTTTGCAGACATCAATTTGCCGGAAAATAAAACGCTGGATATTATAACCTTTGGGGAGTTTTTCCGTACAAACACTTACATAAAACACAGGAATATTGACTTTTACCTGTTTTTTCAGATTGAAAGAATTTTCCCCTTCCGGGGAAACAAAGTCAGTCTCCTGTGAAAATCAGCAATATACAATGACAAAATCACTGTATAATCGCTGAGTTGTTGTCATTTTGTGAAACAAAATATATTGAGTGGTTCCAGGTACCGAAAATAGGCAAACTGGCTTTACAGATAAATTCTCCTCAATAACCGGGCGGATAACAGGAATTATGTCTGATTTTTCCGGACTGGCCGGGAAAAAAGCCTTGTTGCAGATACCACGGCTTTCCCCGGGTTCATCCCTGCTATATCCTGTGATACTTGCCATCCTCCTCTCATCTTTTTCTATCAGCGGCTTCGGACAATCATTTAAGGCTGAATTTTCAGCTGATGAAACTGAAATCTGTACATTTGAAACTGTCACCTTTACCAATCAATCCAGTGGTCCAGATCCACGAATACAGGTTGCATGGAGCTGGGAATTCGGTGAGGGGGCCGATCCTGCAACCTCTGATCAGGAAGGGCCGCATTCAGTTATATATACGACAAGCGGACCGAAAACGGTAAAACTTACAGTTACATTTGATAATGGGCATGTTGCTACAGTAACCGAAAACGGTTATATTACAGTCAACCCCCTCCCTGATGTTTCACTTGGTTTTAGTCACCAGCGGACCATCACAATTGATCATAACCATGTATACGGAGATGAGGACCTGATCGACTTTCCGCTGCTTGTAAATATTGACGCGGACA